>NZ_JAJKGM010000019.1:0-58331 GCF_021412605.1 Clostridium celatum | reverse complement strand
AATTAATATATTTTAAATTATATTACATATTTGTATAAAATTAAAGACTACTGACACTTTGTCAGCAGTCTGAAAAAATAGAAGTATCTAATTTGATACTTCTATTTTCTATATTTTAGCCTTCCATAATTTCTTTATAGTTTACTGGAATTTCATTTCCTGCTAGCTTATATGCTAAAAGTGCAGCACCATTCCAAGGTTCTAATTCAGGTTCTTGTAATTTGCACTTTAAGCCAGCTTCTTCAATCATTCTAGCTAAAGGTTCTAATATATGACGTCCAGCTTTAAATACTCCACCAGTATATGAAACTACGAAATCATTTGTAAATTCTAATGTTTTTGATAATGATTTTATGTGTTTAAATAGGTTTTCTGCTGCCTCTTCAAATATTCTCTTTGCAGCTGGGCAGCCTGCTTCTGCTGCTAAGAAGCATATTTTAGAGAATCCAGCAAGCTGTGTTCTATCTTGCTTTAACCTATTAAATACTATGTCAACAATTTCAAAATCATAGCTAATATTATATTCTTTTTCTAAAATATCAACTAAAACAGTTTTTTCATTTCTTCCATCTTTTTGTTTTGTATATTCATTTATTGTTCTAATACCTATCCAATATGCACTAGCATCATCACCAATTCCAGGACCCCAGCCACCACATCTTGCTAATTTACCAGATTCATTTCTTCCATAAGCTATACTTCCTGTTCCAGCAACCATATTTATTCCAGGTTTACAAGCTGTACCAGCAGCCCAACCATTAACTGCATCATTATCTATCATATATGGAACAGTCATTATTTCTTTAATAGCTTCATCTATTTTTAGCTTGTCCTCTTGACTTTCTCCATATCCAGGAACACCAGCAAATACAAATGCAATGTCCTTTGCTTCAATATTAGCTTCTTTACATAACTTAGATATATTAGTAGTTATCTCTTCCTTTATACCATTTATCCCAACTTGATGAATGTGAATAGTTTTACTTTCACAATCTCCAACCCTTTCAAGTTTATCGTTTACAAGAAGGTAACGAGTTTTTGTACCTCCACCATCAATTCCTAAATAATACATTTTTGTACCTCCAATAATCTCTCATAAATTAAATAATTTGTACTAAATATTTTGATTTTATACTTTTGTATTAAGAATTTATAGTTATACTAGGAAATTTTAATACATATTTATTATACTTTAATTTATTGGGTCTTTAAACAAAATTTTTATTTTTTGTGAGAATATATAAAATTTTTTCAAATTTTTCTAATACAATAAAATATAAAATTGCTTAATATATAATAAAATATATTAAGATAGCATTATTAATAATGGAGTTTAAAGTGGTTATTACACCGGGAATAAATAATTTAGAATTTGACTACAGCAATGGAATTAAATACTTTACCTTAGTAGCAGAAGAAGTTAAATTAGAACTTATAAAAGGATTATATGTAAAGGCATGGGGATATAATGAATCTGTTCCTGGCCCAACTATTATAGTGGATCCAGGGGATAATGTATGTATACGAGTAATAAATAAGCTACCTCAGAGAACTAGCGTACATTGGCATGGGTTAGAGGTACCTAATAATATGGATGGTGTACCACCTATAGAAGATTCACCTTATATAGAACCTAATGAGTATTTTGATTATAAGTTTAAAATTAATAATCCACCAGGAACATATATGTATCATTCTCATGTTGATGTTATGGTACAGGATAATGCAGGTTTATTAGGTGGAATAATTGTTAATGATCCAAAGGATAATAAGAGAAAACATTATAAGGATTATTTAATTTTATTACAAGAGTGGGCTGTAGATAAATTACCTTGGGCAGATATTAATCCAGGAGTTTATGATTTAACATTTAAAATGCCAGAATTTAATTTCTTCACAATGAATGGTAAGTGTTATCCAGAAACTAAACCTATTCCAGTAGAATATGGGGATACAGTTAGAGTTAGATTTGGAAATATACAAATGCATCATCATCCAATTCATTTGCATGGACATCAGTTTAAAGTAGTAGGAGCGGATGGATTTCCAATAAGAAGAAAAACACAAATTTATAAAAATACAATTTTAGTAGCATCAGGAGAAACTTGGGATATTGAGTTTATAGCAAAAAATCCAGGAATTTGGCCAATGCATTGTCATATGCCACATCATGTAACAAATAATGGTGATCCAGGTGTTGGTGGAATGTTTACTACTGTAAACTATGTATAACATAAATCATTGCTAAAAATTTTTTAGCAATGATTTTTTTATTAAAGAAGATTTATAACATATAAGTAATAATAAAAATGCTTGCAAAATTAGTATTAATAGAAGATTAATATGCTCAAAAGAACATTACTATGTATTTAGGAATAACTTATTAATAAATACTTTATGGAGTGAAATTATGGGTTATTATATTAGTGTGGAGTCGAAAATTAAAGTATATGTAGAAGATATTAATGAAAATGGAAATAAGACAATTATCTTTTTACATGGATGGCCAGGAAGCCATGAACTATTTGAGTATCAATATGATTATTTAATACAAAAGGGAATTAGATGTATTGCTTTAGATCAAAGAGGCTTTGGTAAATCAGATAGACCTACATGTGGATATGATTACGATACATTAAGTGATGATGTTAAAGCTGTAGTAGATCAATTAGAGTTAAGTAATTTTACATTATTAGGACATTCTACAGGAGGAGCTATAGCTATAAGATATATGGCAAGACATAAAGGAAAAGGCGTAGATAAACTAATACTTTGTGGGGCAGCAGCACCAAGTTTAATTAAACGTTCATATTTTCCTTATGGATTAAGAAGAGAAGCAGTTGAGGAAATAATAAAAGGAACATATAATGATAGACCTAAAATGTTAAAGGATTTTGGAGATACATTTTTTTATAAAAGACATAGTAAGTGGTTTATGGAATGGTTTTTGCAATTAGGATTCCAAGCAGCAAGTTGGGCTACTGCAGAGGTTGCTAATACTTGGCTTAATGAAGAAAAGTTGTTTGAAGATATTAAAGAAATAGATGTTCCAACATTAATTATTCATGGTATACATGATCAAGTATGTTTATTTTCTTTAGCAGAAGCACAAAAAAATCTTATTAACGATTCTAAGCTAGTAAAATTTAAAAATAGTGGTCATGGAGTCTTTTATGATGAAAAAGATAAGTTTAATGAGGTAATGTTAAGTTTTATTGAAGAGTGAGATAAATACGTGCTTAGTTATACAGTCATTATATATGGCGAGATACACTTTATGTTTTAAAATATATTGATATATATAAATAAAGATACTAGTACTTAAAGAAAAATGGTAATTAATAAGAAAATAGTTTATTTATAAAACATATGTATAAGCTATTAAAAATTAAAGAAAGGAGCTATGATAAGATTTAATTAAATTATTAAATCCTATATAACTCCTTTTTAAAAATTTATAGTTAAAAAATAATTAATCTATTATAGGGAACTATCGCTTGCAACTACACCAGCTGCAGAACAAGTTACACTTGCTGGATCAGAAGTATTTGGAAATGTAAAAGTTCCAGTGAATTTTACTGAACATTGATCTCTAGTAGGTGTGTTAACAGTTGCACGTACACAACTACAGCTTCTTAATTTTAATCTTAAAATTGCACAAGCTTCAATAGCTGCTTCATAAGTGCATACATTATCAACAACATTATTTACAGGTGCATTACATATAGCAGATAAATATATAGAAGAGCCTGTTGGAGTAGTACATTGAGATGCAGCAGTAGCTACTGGAATAGGTGCATTTATAATAAATGGAATAGAACCTACTACTCTTATATTATATCTATTACAACAACTTGCATTACAACATGGTTCAATTTTGCAAAATAAAGCACTTAAATCATATAAAATTGTAGGTGTTGCAAGTGTATTAAGGTGAAAGTTAGTTGGTAAGTTTGCTGAACAGCAAAAGGTAACAGTATTATTAAATGAAGTAGCACAAGTATCGTCAACAGCAACGAATTCCATACATGAACAATCTACTTTTTCAAAATCATTATACATAATTATTTCTCCTTTGTTTTTTATTATTAATCATTAGTTATAGTATATATTATGGGAGAAAAACAAATATGTTACATAAAAAATAATATTATGAGAAAATTTCTTGTTAATATATATATACAATATTTACTTTATAGAGTTTTTACAAATTATATGTTAATATAATTATGTTACTAAATAAATTTAAGAGGAGATAACAGTGATAAAGAAACAATGTAAGCAATGTGGAAAAGAATTTGTATTATCAGATTCGGAAATTAAATTTTTTAAAGAGAAAAAATTAGAGCTACCTAAAAGATGTAGTGAATGTAGAAAAGAAAATAAAAATAGTAAAGTTAATAATAATGACAAAGTTAATAATAATGACAAAGTTAATAATATAAGTAATGTTAAAAAAGATAATAACTATAAAAGCCATAGCTATGATAATAAAAGAAGTGGAAATAAAAAAACATTTAGAAGCATTATAGCAACTGGATTAGTAGTTTTAGTTTTACTTTTAGGTAAAATATTTAATATAGAAATTAACTGGCAAGATTTAAGTACAAGCTTTGGAAATGAACAAACTAATGTTTCTCTTGAATTTAGAAATGAAACTATGTGGGAAGAGCATTTTGTAAAACATGGAAATGAGTTTGATTATGACACAAAAGAAGAATACTTAAGAGGAGCAAATGAAGTTATTAATTCATCATCTTCTAAACATAAAATAGAAGCAGAAGATGGAGATGATATATATTATGATGTTAATAAAAATGAAATTGTATTTGTATCATCAGATGGATACATAAGAACATATTTTAAACCTAGTGATGGTATAGAATACTTTAATAGACAGTAAAATAAATGTTTATATGAAAATATAATAAAAAGTTTAAAGGGACAGTAAATAGATGTGTTAAAAAACAATTTATTTACTGTCCCTATTTTAATAATTTGAATAATATAAGTATGTAGAGAAAAGAGGTGATAAAAATGAAAGCTATAAATGTAGGAGATAAATATTACTTAGTAGAAGCAGATGGAAAAACTTTATTAGAACTAACAGTGAAAAACGTATTAGAAAAAGATAATATTAGATTAATATTTTTTATAAGCGATAATAGTTGTGATTTTTGGAATGGAGCATATTCAGTAGAGGAATCTAATATAGGAAAATTTATTTTTTCATCAAAAGAAGAAGCATTATCACATATTATAAAATAATTATTTGTAAAAAATATCGATAAAAATATAAAAATAAAATATATTTTTAGGAGAATTTAATAAAAAAAGCAATAAAATATTTAAGATTTAATTTATAGATTTAAAGCAGTGTCATATTTTGACATTGCTTTTTGTATATATATTTAATTTTATTTCAATAAAATTAAATATATAATATTAATATAATGAAAATAATATACGATAAAATGTAATAATTTAATAAAAAATAAAATAATAAAATAGCAGAGTGTTAATATTGACAAAGAGGAAAAAGATTGATATTCTTTTAAAAGATGGTAAAAAATAGAATAAAAAGGGGGATAAAAAATGAAAAAAAACAAAAAAGCAAGTAATAATTTGGGGAAAAGGCTTGCAAGTGGTTCATTAGCAGCAACATTAATAGTATCATCAATGATGCCTAGTAATGTATTAGCAAATTCGAAAAGAGAGGAATTAAAGGATATTTTTAATGAATTAGTAAATTCAGAAAAAGAAAGTTTATATTCTAATTCTTTAGAGATTAAATTGGAGGAAAATCCAATAAAGGATGGAGTTGATATAACTACAGACGAATATCAATCAGTAATTATCCAATTCAAATCCTTACCATTAATAGAAGCTATGGAACAAAATAATGGAGTAGCTACATATTCATTAGAAAATGAAATTAATAATGACCATCAAAAGTTTAATGAATTTTTAGCATCTATGACAAAAGAAAGAAGTGCTAGTTATTCAATAAAACATTCATACTATAACACTTTTAATGGAGTAGCACTAGAGGTAAAAGGAACAGATATTGAAGCTTTATTAGAGAGTGGTGTAGTTAAAGCAATTTGGAAAGATGAAGTTGCTATGACTGAACCAGAAGGCCTTGTTACTGAAGTAGAAAGTTATGATTTAAGCTCAAGAATGGTATCAAGTACTCCTTTAATTGGAGTTGATAAGCTTAGAGCAGAAGGAATAACTGGAGAAGGGATTAAAGTTGGTGTATTAGATACAGGGATTGATTATAATCACCCAGATATTAAAGCTAACTATAAAGGTGGATATGATTTTGTAGATGATGATAATGATCCTATGGAAACAACATATGATGATTGGAAAAATAGCGGACAAGTTGAATATTATGGTGAAAGTAGCTATTATACATCTCATGGTACACACGTATCAGGAACTATAGCAGCAACAGGAAGCAATACAGAAAGTGAATTTGCAGTAACTGGTATAGCACCAAATGTTGATTTATATGGATATAGAGTTTTAGGACCATATGGAATGGGCTCAAGTTCAGATATAATAGCTGGTATTGAAAAAGCTGTAGAGGATGGAATGGATGTAATAAACTTATCATTAGGAATATCTGTTATTGATCCATTATATCCATCATCAGTAGCTTGTAATAATGCAGCTTTAGCAGGAACAATTCCAGTAGTTGCTAATGGGAATGCAGGACCAGAATTTTCTACCTTAGGTTCTCCAGGAACATCACCATTAGCTATTTCAGTTGGAGCTAGTAGTACAGCTATTAAATTAGAAACTTTTGATGTTTCTCTTTTAAATGGAAGTTCTGTTAGTGGTAGATTACTTAGTAAAAATTATGAAGGATTAAATACATTTATAAATCAAGAGTTTGAAGTTGTTTATGGTGGCTTAGGTTACGAATATCAACTTGAAGAACTTGATATAAATGGAAAAGTTCTTTTAATAGATAGAGGAGAAATTACTTTCGTTGAAAAGCTTACAAATGCCAAAAATGCAGGAGCAGTTGCTGTAATTATAGTTAATAATATTGAAAATGCAGAGTTAAATGTTTATTTAGGTGAAGCAGTAGATACTCTTCATAGTGTTGGAATAACAATGGAAGATGGACAAGCTTTAAAAGAAGCTATTGCAGATAGTGAAGAACCATTTAAATTAAGCTTTGAAGTTAATGGATATACTGCAACAGAAGCTGATTTATTAGCTGATTTTAGTTCAAGAGGGCCATCGTCTGATGAAACTATTAAACCAGATGTAGTAGCACCAGGTGTATCTATATTCTCAACTTATCCAGAATATATAAATAGTCCAGAGGATGGGATTGATTATAGTGCAGCATATTCAAGAATAAGTGGTACTTCAATGGCAACTCCTCATGTTGCTGGTGTTGTAGCTCTTATGCTTCAAAATAATCCAGAATTATCAGCTTCAGATGTTAAAGTTGCATTGATGAACACATGTGATGAATTAGCTGATGATTATGCTATTAATGCAATGGGCGCAGGAAGAGTAAATGCTTACAAAGCAGTTCACTCTGATATTGCAGTTAAGGTATTAGATACAACTAATAGCTTAAATGAAAATGAAGAAAAAATAGAAATAGATTATATTACAGGTTCATTATCTTATGACAGAATAAGAAAAGGCAATGAAGATTCTAAAAAATCTTTACCAATTCAAGTAGATAATAATGGAACTGAAAGCAAGAACTTTAATGTTACAGTAAGATACTTAGGTGAAGATGAATTAGCTCAAAATGCAGAATTAAATAACGTGACAGTTAGTGTACCAGAAAATATAGTTGTTAATGCTGGAGAGTCTGTTAATTTTGATGCAACTATAAATCTTCCAAAAGATGCAGAAGTGGGAAGATATGAAGGATATGTAATATTAACAAATTCAGCAGATGAAGTTGAAGAGTATGTACTTCCTTTTTCTTCAACGTATGTAGTACCAGGAATTGAATCAATAGAACTTTCAAGACCAGCAGTAAGTAATGATTTAGAAATGATGCATTTTGCTAAGATTTTAGGAGCAACTGCAACAGTATCAGTTTCTTCTCCTTTAAAATCAGTAGCATTATACGTTAAGGATTATGAAACTAAAGAAGTATTTGGATACTTAGGAACAGCAGATTTTTCTAACGTACCTGGTGGTTCAAGCTTTAGCTTTTATGCTTTAAATTCTAGAGCAGCATACTTCCCGATGGAAGATGGAAAAGTAACTGAAAATATTACAAGATCATTAAAAGACGGAAAATATATAATTGAATTTGTAGCAAAAGATTTGGAAACGGATGATGTATATGTAGTTGAGAAAAATATACTAATAGATAATGAAGATGCTCAAATGACACTTGAAAAAGAAGGTGGGGTATATGAAATAAGTGATGATATGTACACTGCTGAAGAGTATTTAGGTCAAGAATATGAAGTTTTCTGGATTCATGGCAATGTTACAGATAATAGTATAAGTGAACTTCAACAAATGGGATATAAAACAGATGCTTCTGATATAATAATAAGTGGATTTGTAAATGGAATGCCATATTTATCATTACCTATAAGTGAAAATGGAGATTTTAAATTTGGTATAGAAAAATCAGATTTAAGGTATGGACAAGTGTATGAATTTTCACCAATGCCGATAGATGTAGCAACCTCACAAAACTTATTTAAGCAACCAAGATACTTCTTTGTTAAGGAAGGTTCTCCATATACAGGGGTAACATTAAGTAAGGATGAAATGTCATTAAATGATACTATTACAGCTACAGTTACAACTCATAATTTATCTGAAGGTAGCACTTTTGATATGACTTTATCTTATGCAAAAGGCTTTGAACTTTTAGATTTAAGAGTTAATAGTGAGCTTCAAAAAATATTAGATGAAAATAACTATACTGTAAATATAGAAAAGAGCATAACTGGGACAGTTATTAAAGCTCTTAAGATAAAACTTTCAGTTATTGATAAAGATGGAAATGCAGTTAATATTTCAGGTACTAATGGAATAATAGATGCAGATTTTAAATTAACTTATGATAGTGAAAGCGAATTCTATAGAGAATATATACAATGTGAAGGCTTAGAAATCAAAGATAAGGATGGAAATTATGCAGATATGTCCTTTAACTCAACTTATGAAGGGGTGGATATAGTTCCAACAACTTCAACAATATTTGTAAGTCAATTAGCCGAAGGATTTAGTGAAGCACTTACAATAGGTTCTTATACTGAAGATTTAGATAAGTATATATGGGTTGAAGATAACAATGGAAATAAATATGAAGTAGAATATGATGATACTATGGCTATATACTTAGCAGTTAATCTTCCTGTAAGTGAAGAAGAGTATACGGTAGTTAGTGCGCTTCCAGGACACTTCAGAAAAGAAGCAAGATTTATTCCATATAGAACTATAGATGGTGAAACAGTTTCAAAGGTATACTATTTATTAGGTTCAGAATTCTATAGATATATTGCAGCAGGAGATGTAAATGGTGATGGATGGGTAGATATCTTAGATGCTTTAGAAGTTGAAAAGTATTATGGTCAAAACGTTGATTATAAGGTAAATCCAGTAGATTTTAACTTTGATGGTGTAGTTAATCAATATGATATGGACTATATTGTATATAATTTTGGACAATACAATGAACAAGTGGCAGAAGGTCAAGCACAAGAAGCTTATGAAGGTAGAACATTAGATGATATATTAGATAATATTGGATATAATTTAGAGATTAGATTAGAATCTGTTTCATTGGATAAGGGAAATCTTTCTTTAGAGATTGGAGAAAGTGATAAATTAAGTGTTACACTTAGCCCAGAAACTTATACAGGAAAAGTTACATGGAAATCATTCTGCGATGATATTGCAACTGTTGATGAAAATGGTGTAGTTACTGCTGTTAATTCAGGAATAACTTATATAAAAGCATCAGTAGATAATGGACAAGCTAATGTATATTGTTATGTGGAAGTAACAAAAGATGGAGTAGTTATTCAAGTAGAAAGTGCAACTACAAATAATGAAGACTACGAAATGAAGGTTGGAGAGGAGCAAGAATTAGAATTTACAGTTAATCCAGAAGATGCTGTTATTAAGTCAGTAGATTTTGTTTCAGCAGCTAATAGTATTGTTACTGTAGTTGATGGAAAAGCAATAGCTAAATCTCCAGGAACTACTATAGTTACAGCAGATATAAATTCAGGTTCGGCAACAGTAACTTGGGAAATAACTGTAACAGAAGCTGATATCGAAAATCCAGAAAACCCAGGGGATTCTGATGATAAAAATGATGGAGGCAATGACTCAGATGATAAAAATAATGAGGATGATGGTTCAGTAGATGTAAAACCTAATCCAAGTGAAAAACAAAATAATAATCATAAGCTTCCTAATACAGGTGGAAGAGCAAGCATGCCAATATTAGTTGCAGCTATAGTTATGATTGGTGCAGGAATAAAAATTAGAAAACGTAAGTAAAAAAATATATTAAATAAATAAGAAGGTATGTATCAAAGTTTATTTTGATACATACCTTTTCTTAGTTTAAGACATTTAATCCTAAGTCTAATAAATTAGCAAATAATGATAGTGTATTAGTTGATGGAACAACATTATTTTTTATGTCTAATAATTTTCCAAGTCCATAGCTAGTATATATATTAACAGTTGGGAAAGTATTTTCATCACCTAAATCACAAATAATATCAGTTTCTTTTAAAGATACCATATTGGTATTATCAGTAGGGTTTATAAACTCATAAAGTCTAGTTTTGTAATTATGTCTTAAAACTTTTACTTTATCAGTAACTTTTATTTTATTAGTTTTATTTTTTATATCATATTTAGATATAGATGATGCTATATTATTAATTACAAAATAACGAACATTTCTTTTAAAATCTACTTTATCTTTAAATTCTTTAAGTCTTTCTAAATTTAAATTAATATCTACTGATATTTCTTCTTTTTTTAAGTTATTAAAGCTTTCTTTTATATAATTTATTTCTTCATTATCATTTACTTCTTTAGCTAATATATCCATACAATTTCTATAGATATCTTCAAAGTAATTAAAAGGAAGAGCATATTTGATATTATTTAAAATTAAATAAACCTTAAATTTAGAATAACTAGCACCAGTTTTAAATGAGTAATTAATGTCAACTAATAACATCTCATTTAAATCAGATGTATAGAAAGTTACTTTTTCAATTCCATTACTATATTGGGAAGTATAATTTTCATTTTTACATAATGATTGTGTATATTGATTTATTATATAAGTACCTTTAAATCCAAGTTCATCAATAGAGGCTACTCTTAGAGAGGTCTTTACTGATAATTTTTTTAAATTAACGTATGGTCTATTTTCACATACATTATTTTCAGATATTATTCTCATAATTTATCTCCTTATTATATGTTATGTAATTAGTCGTTAAAACAATAAAAGTTTAAATTTATACAAAAAAATAAATCTTATATAATATAAGATTTATTTTTGGTAGCGGGGACAGGACTCGAACCTGTGACCTTTGGGTTATTAGCCCAACGAGCTGCCAACTGCTCCACCCCGCGATATTATATTGTGCAAAATTCATTGCTTAACTTATTGAATTAAGTATATCAAAGTAAAGTTATAAAGTCAAAATTGTATTGTCTCATATTTAGTCTTAAGAAGAGATAGCATAGAATATAGTAGTATATGCTACTATATAATCCTTAATGATACTAATTATGTAGTGTATTATAAAATCACATATGATTTCATAAAAGAAATCATTTTAGCAGTTTTCTATATGATTTGTACAGTAATTAAAATAAGCAAAAAAAATAAACCCTATAGTAAGAATAAGATCTATTTATTGGTTGCGGGAGTAGGACTTGAACCTACGACCTTTGGGTTATGAGCCCAACGAGCTGCCAACTGCTCCATCCCGCGATATTATGTTGTGCAAATTACTTTGCCTAACTTGTTACTTAAGTATATATCAATGAAACAATAAAGTCAAAATCAAATTATGTCGTATTTAGCCTTAAGAGTGTAAGAACATAGCATATAGTCTTATATTCAATGATATAAGGCTATATGCTATGAATATTTAAGTACATTTTAATTTAATATTTTAGAAATAGATATATATTTAAATACTAAGAAAATATAAATTAAATCAAAGATAAAGCAAAAGCTACCTAATATTAAGACAAGATTATTTTCAAGTATAATACCAAATAGTATAGTTGGGGTTAAGGTTCCAATACATTTACAGATTGCAATAGTACGGTTTTGACCTAATAAACTATTTCGTTTAAATAACAAAGAAATAAATAAAAGTGACATTATTAAGTTTTGTAAAAAAGCAGAATACCAAGCACCTAAGCTAGTTTCTATAAATGACGAAACTAAAGGTAAGCTTTTAGATGTTGATTCTCCAAATTCAATAAGGAAGCCATATTCTATAATAAATGACATAGCAAATATTAAGATTGACCAAGGAATAAAATACTTTTTAAAGGCTGTTTCTTTAAAATCATTTTTCCCATATTTAAAATAAGTATAAATTATTATAAAGTCAAAAATACACCAAGTTAAATTAACATAATTTTGGATATTAGTTATACAAGTTGAAAATCCTTTAATGGTATAAATAAGCTCCCAAGATATATTTAGAGATAATGCAAATAAAGGCATTGAATAAGTCTTTTCTTTAAATCCAGTTCTAATCATTGAAATATATACAATGGTCCAGCATATTCCACTTATTAAAGATAAAATTAGCCCAAGTATTGTCATAATATACTCCTTTTATATTTTTAATTTAGGATAGTATATTATTGAGTTTTTTTATTTATGAATACAAATAATATTTATACTAAATAGTTAGATGTATTATTACATAATAAAGGGGATAATTATACATAACATGTTTTGGCGATTATAAGATGTGTTAAAAATGTAATTATATTAAATCATCATTAATTTAACGGTGGAGCTTTTGGCCCTGAAGGTGGAATTATTGTAACAGTTATATTAATTATTTCTTTCTTTATTGTAAGAGAATACTATAAAGATAAAAATATAAATAATTTTTTAAATGACAAAATAAATAGTATTATATAAAAAATATCTTTAAATTAGAAATAATAAAAAATTAATAAAGTAAAAACACCTAATAAGAGCAATTAAATTCTATTAGGTGTTTTTGCATTTAGAATATTATAAATTTCACTAGTTTACTTTGATGATAAATGTGAGATAAATGATTTCTTAAAATCTGACATATTTGATTTTTCGTGAGGGGCAAGATTTTTTAAGTATAAGGAGGAAAGTTCCTTAATAAGTTCTATAAACATAGACTTTAGTTCAGCGTCCATGTTTTTTATTGCAGATATTATAATAGGAATATTTTTCTTGCGGTTTTGAGAGAGTTCAATAAAACTTTTAGAGCTAGTTGAATTTAGTATATCAAATAAGGTATTTATAAGTATCTTACGTTTATTATCATCAACTTCGCTTAACCATTTATTTAAAGTATCATTTGTATATTGTGCACTACTAGAGATTTTTTCTAAGTAATTAAAATCACAATTTGATATTTCCCAAGAAAAAGGATTATGTTGTTTTAATCCACCAAATTTATTGCTTTTTATTACATGATAATCTTCATGATTTTCTAATAGCATTCCAATAAGTGATGAATGAGGAAGTGTTTTGTGAATTTTATCTTTTATACTATTAAATTTATCACTTTGTATTATTTCTTTTCTAAAGCCAGGTCCATCATGACTATAAATACTTTTAATACGAGTTGAAATTCTATAATTACAATTCATAGCTGAGTAAACAGCAATATTTCCTCCTTTTGAATGTCCTCCTATATAAAGGTCATGGGGAATTATTTTAGCAATAGTATTAAGATAATTCACCCCTTCTATTTGGGATGGAACAGGACTTGTAAAAGCCATATTAAAATCCTCTTTCCATCCTACGACAGTATAGTCTGTACCACGAAAAGCAATGTAAGCAGCAGTATTATTTAATATAAATGTTATAGCTGAAAATTGTTTTTCAAAAGTAGAATCAGTTTTAGATATATAGTAATTTATTCTTATATCTCTAAATCTTGGACTTGCAGCAAGTGCAAAAAGTAAGGCTTTAGTATTTGTTCCATAAGGAATGGAGTCAAACATCTTAGGGAAACATTCGGTTTTAAGCAAATCTTTAAAAGTAATATGTTTTTTGTTTTCATGGACATGTCCTACTAGACTTCCAAAGTTTATATAGCAAATTTGAGAAAGAACTAACGAATCTACAGGATTAAAAGGTTTTTCAGTTATTGTATGTAACTCATTCTCTACATAATTAATTATATTATCCATAATTATCTCCGTTTAAAATATTAATCATAATTAAATATAATATTTTTTATAATATTGTTTTGTTTCAAAAAAAAATAAAAATACTAAAAAGGATATTTAAAAATTATCTAAAAAGGTATTTTAAATAATAATAAGAACTTTCTTTGGAATATTATAGGAAAAAAGGTTGACCTATGGAATTTATTTAATATAAAATATAAATATATATGCAAATAAGAGAGTTGATATTAGAAATGGTAATAAGAGTAGATGAAGAAATAGTTGCGTTAGACGAATTAAAAAGTGATGGTCAATATGCTAAAATATTAAGTAAAAAAATAAATCTATTAAGTGTAGTTGAAGCAAAGGATGTAATAGATAAATTAATAAATTATTGCAAAGAAAATGATTTACAGCAAGCTTATCCATGGTTTTTAATTGAAAAGGGAAAAGTTTATTATAAGAACATGGATTTTGAAAATGCAATAATATATCATATAAAAGCTTTTAAATTATTTAAAATTCAGGAAGATAAAGATGGTATATTGAACTCTATAGTTTCTCTTATAGCTGATTATGGTAGAGATGGCAAGTATGATTTAGCAATGGAATGGGCATTAAAGGGCATAAATCTTGCTGAAGAGTATAACAATCAAGAAAGCCTAGCGGCCATTAAAGTAAATATGTCAGGGTTATATATGGAATTAGAAGAATTTGATAAAGCAAAAGAAGTTTTAGATGAATTAATAAAAGCAGCTTATTTTGAATATAGAGAACACGAAGTTATTACTTATATAAATAAAGCAGAATGTGAGAGAAATTTAAAAAATTTAGATGAGGCTGTTAAGTCTATAAAAAAGGCATATAAGATTTCTAAAGATTATGCTCCTAAAATACTATTTAATGTTTTAGTAGTTAAGGCAAATATATATGTAGAGAAACAATGGTATAGTGAAGCAGATGATATTTATAAAGAAGCTTTATTAATTGCTAAAAATATAGACTGCTTTATATGGGTTGTAGAAATATTATTTAATTGGATTGCTTTAGATTTAAAGATGAAAAACTTTGATATTGCTATATCTAAGTTGCAGGAAATTGAAAGTATACGAGAAAATAATGGGGCAAGTATAGATGAAGCATTATTTTGTAAGTTTTCTAGTGAAGCTTATAAAGGTTTAGGAATGTATAAGAAAGCATATTTTTATTTGGAAAGATATGTGGAATTTAAGAAAGAGGCTGAAAAAAATAAAAATATTAAGCTAGATATATTAGATGATAAGAAGCAACAATTAATAGAAAAGACGTATAAGGTGTTATATAAACAAGCAGAAGCTTTATATAAAGTTGGACAAAGTATAATATCAAACTTAGAAAAAGAAGATATTTTAAATGTTATAATAAGTGAAGTAAAAAGTTTAATTGAATTCGATTTACTTCAAATAGTTATTTATGATGAAAGTATTTGTAAGTATAAATATGAACTTATTTTAAAGGAAAAAGAGAGAATATCTGTAGATAATAGATATGTTAATGAAAATACTTTTACGTCTTATTGTATAAATAATAAGAAAGAGATATTAATTGGAGATATTATAAAAGAGTATAAAAAATATATAAGTGGAGACATTGAGGCTTTAGAAAATAATAAAATAGATCAAAATTTAGAGTCGGGAAGAATTGCTCAATCCTTAATGTTTGTTCCAATAATTATAGGAGAAAATATAATAGGTGTTATTAGCACTCAACATTGTGAAAAAAGTAAGTATGGAATTAAGGAGTTAACAACTTTAAAAATATTATCTACTTATATAGGAATTGCTTTAGAAAATTCAAGATTATATAAAGAAGTTAAATATTCTGCGACTCATGATGTATTGACAAATATATATAATAGAAGAGAAGTACTTAAAAGATATTATAAATTACATAACAAAGGAAAGCATGAGGGCTTCAATTTATCTGTAATGATGATTGATATAGATAATTTTAAAAATATTAATGATGTATATGGTCATCAATGTGGAGATGAGGCTATAAAAAATGTAGCAGAAGCTATAAATTATTCTATTAGGAAATGTGATATAGTAGGAAGATATGGCGGAGAGGAATTTTTGGTTGTAGTTGTTGATACTGATGATACAAATACAGAGATTATAGCAGAAAGAATTAGACAAAACATAGAAAATTTAAATTTTGTTTTCGAAGATAAAGGACAAGTTGATTTAACTATAAGTATGGGGGTTAAATTAATTGATAATTATGAAATACAAGCAAATAAGATAATTGGTATTGCTGATGAAGCTTTATATAAAGCGAAAAATAGTGGGAAAAATAAGGTTATAATTTCAGAGAAATAAAAAGTAAAGCTTGCACCTTAACTTTATGGAGCAAGCTTTACTTTTTTTAATGTTGCTTATAACCATTACCAGCACCAGTTTTAGCTTTTATTTCATGTAAATTAAGCTTTCTATCGGAAGCATGAAATATTGCATGAATTTTATGGCTCTTATGGGCGTAGGCTCTGGAATCAGAAATATTTTCTTTTATATTATTACTTGAAAGATCTTTAAAACCATTACCAGCACCAGTTTGAGATTTAATTTTATGTAAGTTTATTTTACCTTCAATATTTGTAACTATATCATATATTTTTTTAGATTTATTAGTGTTATTGATAAGTGAGCTTTTAGAAGTAGAAGTATGATGTTTAAATCCATTACCAGCACCAGTTTTAGCTTTTATTTCATGTAAGTTAAGGTCAGTATTACTTTCATTAAGTACTTGAGATATCTTTTCACTTTTTGACATAATTACCTCCTAAATTATTTAAAAGTTATGTTAATATTGTTTTATGTTAAATAAAAATAAAAATACATTATTTAAAGGAAATTAATATTGTAAATTATTTTGAATAAAAGAATTTTTTGTATTATAAGTAAATATAAGAAGCTATTAATAAGTTGAAATAAGAAAAGGTTTGCTCCATAATGTATCGTAAAATACAAAGGTATGGAGCTTTATTATAAATAAAATAATATAAATTATACAAAAGCTTCACCAGACTTATTTAAATAATCTAATTCAGATAATGCACTAACTCTAAGTAAATTCATAAATATAGCTACCCAGTATGAAAAATATAATTTTTGGTATGGTGAAAGTACATAAGTATTTTCGGTAGCTTCATTTTCAAAAATTTTTTCTTCTAATCTTTTTGCTGAAACTATAAATAGTAGTATATATCCATATAAAATTAGTTCGCCACCTTGAAGAGTTATAGAGGTAGCAGTTTGGCCAGTGTTATTTATACCTAAGGTATCAAGAATATCTATATTAGATCCGTACACAAATAAGGCATATCCGATTACTAAAAGGGAAGAACCGAGTTTCTCAAGATTTGCAAGTTGTATATCTAAATCATTTAAATAATTTTCTATGTCTTCAGCCATAGTATCTTTATTCTTACATTTCAATTTAATATCCTCCATGTATTAAGTGATAAAACTTTAGTTACTTTAATTTAAGTAAGGTTAAAAAAATATATCTAGAATCTTATATTATAAATAGAATATAGCTTTATAAGTAATAGTAAATTCAATGAATATATAAAGAAAAGTTAGTATATAAATACTATTTTAATATATGATTTTTATGGCTGTTTTGTACGAAAGATAAAGTATAGATAAAAATATATAAATAAAAAGTAGAAAAATAAAATACGAAATATTTAGTATAAATAAAATAATAGGATTAATTTTGAAAGTAGATTAATATAATCTAATATGTAAAGGTATACATTAAATGTTTGGAGGGATAAATATGAAAATAAAAGTTAATTCACTTTCTATTAAAAAAGATTCAAATTTATCTAATGAAAAGAAATTTATAGTGTGGGATTTAAAGTTTAATGTAGAGGCAGAAACCTTAGTTAAGGATAAATATGATTCTGATATTTTAAAATGTATCAAAGGAGCAATTAATGAAAATAATAATGTAATATCATATAATGAATTAAGTGAGGTAGTAGATAGTAATTGTATTATAGGAAATAATTTTTGGAGTGAGGAGAATTTTCTAAAAGCATGTAAATTTGAATATAGAGATTATTTAGATTTTTCAACTTGCAAAATTTTATATGAATAGAGTTTTAATATTTATAATAAAAAATAGTGTTATTGCATAACACTATTTTTTATTTATTTTAAAGTAGTATTTTTATAGTTTAAGTATTATTAGTAAAATGTAAAATTAAATGATGAATAAAAAGTTTAAAGTATACATAAATTTTAAAAATACGATTATGAGGGGATAAGAAAAAAGTATGAGTGGGTTTGAAATTTTTACAGGTATATTCGGAGGATTAGGTTTGTTTTTATACGGAATGAAGCTGATGGGGGATGGCCTAGAAAATGTCGCAGGTGAGAAGTTAAAAGGTATATTAGAAAAAATAACAAATAATAAAATGATGGGTGTTTTTGTAGGAACTATAGTAACAGCTGTGATTCAAAGTTCTAGTGCAACTACAGTTATGGTTGTAAGCTTTGTTAATGCAGGACTTATGTCATTAATACAAGCAACAGGTGTTATATTAGGTTCTAATATAGGAACAACAATAACAGCACAAATGGTAAGTTTTAAGCTAGAAGTTGTAGCACCAATATTTATAGGAATAGGTGCGATATTAATGTTAGTATCTAAAAAGAAAAAGATACGAGATATTGCTGTGATTTCAGTAGGTTTTGGGATATTATTTATGGGGATGAACTTAATGTCATCATCTATGCAGCCTATAGCAGAACTAGAAGTTTTTAAAGAGATAATCATAGTAATGGGGAAATATTCAATACTTGGTGTCTTAGTTGGTGTTGTAATGACAGCTATAGTACAAAGCTCTTCGGCAACAACATCAATATTAGTAGCTTTAGCTTCGGCAGGAACAATTGATATGAAAATTGCTTTTCCTATAGTATTAGGATGTAATATAGGAACTTGTGTTACAGCCATAATAGCATCTTTAACGGCAAATAAAACTGCTAAAAAAGCAGCTCTTTTACATTTATTATTTAAAATATTTGGAACTATAATATTTTTACCACTTTCAGCTTATGTTATAAGAATTGTAGCATATTTAACCCCGTATAATTTAGGTAGGCAAGTTGCCAATGCTCATACAATTTTTAATATAGTGATAACCATAGTTGTATTACCTATATCAAATTATTTTGTTAAGTTTGTAAATAAGGTTTTACCTGATGATGAGAAAAAAGAAATATGTGGAGCAATATATTTAGATAAAAAGCTCTTAGAAACTCCTGTTGTAGCAAGTACTCAAGTAGTCAAGGAGACTGTAAGAATGGCCCAAATTGCAAGAGATAATTTTCAATTAGCAATGAAAGCATTTTTTTATGGAGATGATAATGATATAAAAAATGTATATGAAAATGAAAATATTATTAATATATTAGAAAAGGATATTACTGATTATTTAGTGGAGTTTTCACAACATAATTTACCTAAGGAAAATGCAGAGTTAATTAGTGAAGTGTATCATACCATTAATGATATAGAAAGAATAGGGGATCATTGTGAAAATATTGTAGAACTGGCTATAAATAAATTTAATAATAAAATTGAAATATCTAAAGAAGCATTAAATGAGATTAAAGAAATTTTTGAAGTAACTTTAAGCTCTGTAGATATAGCTATAAGAAGATTTATTAAAGAAGATGAAAATGAAGATGAAGTTGTTGATGAAGTAGAAGAGCGCATAGATATGCTTGAAAGAAAATTTAGAAATAATAATATAATAAGATTAAATTCTAAGAAATGTTATACAGATGCAGGATTAATATTTTTTGATTTATTATCAAATTTAGAAAGAATTGGGGATCATGCAAATAATATAGCTACAGTTAAAGAAAATCATAACCATAAGATTCATGTTTAGTGATTTATAAATTAGAAAAGTAGTAAAGTTATAAGAAAAATTTATGTTTTGTATAAAATTATTTTTATATAAAATGTTTATTATAAATTTTGTTATATAAATAATTAAAAACTCATATAAATTTAATATGTAAATGTTCAGATTAAATTTATAGGGGGAGCTATAATGCAAAAATTAAATTACTGTTTAGATTGTCAAAGAGTATTCACAATAAATGATAAATGTGAGTATTGTAACTCAACTAATATTAAGGAACTAAAGAGAGGTAAATCTGTAAATGTAATTGGTAGCAAAAGTAAAGGTAATTATTTAAGATATAAGGAAGGAAAGGTTAGTTTAATAATTTATACAGAAGATAATAAAAAGTTAATTAAAGAATATGATATATCTAATATAAGGAAAATATTATAATATCAAATTTAGGCCAAAGGTTATTTTACAAAATATGCCTTTGGTCTAAATTTTAGCAGAGATTATTAAAATTAGGTTTAACATAAAAGATTTCATTTAATAAAGACTATAAAATTAAAATTGACAATAAAATTATATAAATTGAATTATATAACAGGAAAAGCTATACATAAACAGGATAAAATGCTATAATTAAAGTAGAAAAATGTCGAATGAATTATAGGTAATTAAATGATAAAAAAACTTTCAAGAAATATAATTGGAGATTTATCCAAATATAATAACTATACTGAAGAACAAGAAGAGCAAATGGAATATACTCTTAGAGTATTTTTATATGAAGTTATAAAAATTATAATTATTGTGCTGATATTAGCTGTGTTTGGACATTTAAAAGAGGCTATATTAATACTTGGAATTATGTCAATTACAAAACCATTTATAGGCGGATATCACGAAGACAGCCAAATTAGATGTTTTTTGGCTACATTCATTTTGGTATTAGCAATTATTTTATTAGCAAATACTAGTGATTTAAGTTTAGTAGGCTGTTTTATAATAAATTTAATGAGTATTTTTTGTGTATATAATAAGGCGCCAGTTATAAATTATAAAATGCCTTTAACTAGAAAAGATCTTATTAAAAGAAATAGATTTATAGGAATTACTAATATAATAATTTTAAGTATAATTTCATTAATTATGTTTAAAGTTAAATGGTTTTCTCAAATAATAGTATGGGCAAATATTATACAAGTTATGTTTATGTTTAATAAATATGGAAAGTAAGCATAGGATTAGGAGGTGAAGGTATGAAACTAAAAAAATACTTAGGATGTTTTATATTAATGTTAACAAGTGTAATGATAAATTCAGGAACAGCATCACTACTTACAATAGGTGTAGAAGAAATACCAGACTCAATGAAAGGGCTAAGATAGTTTTAAAATGATATTTTTAGTAGATTTAATAAACACTGTATTACAATATGTTATGATTATTGGTATAATAAATTTTTGTGTTGATGAAAAAAGTAAAAAGAATAAGTTTGAAATGATGATTTACATAGTAATTTTATGTATAGTTACTGTGATTATATCTTCAATTATGGGAGCTTCGGGTTTAGGCGCTATTGTAAGCCATATAGTTGTTATGCTTTTCGGAGCAATTACATATAAGAAAGATCATTTAGGAGCAACAATAGGATTTAGTATGATATATTTTGCTATATGCATAAATTTATTAATTTGCTCTAATATATTTTTCCCATTTATTCAGCCAAATTTACCAGCAGAGTATGTAGAATTAGGTATGGTAATATTTATGTACATGCCACAATTTATAATGGCATTTTTGGTGCTTAGTAAAAGGGAGTTATGCTATAAAATTTATAAAAGTATTAGGTCAAAAGTATCATCTATAGTAACATTGATTATAATAACTGTAGTAGTGGATTTTATAGCATCTTTTAATAGCATAATTCATGGGAGAGATAATCCTATAATGCAAGAGATAATATTTATATTATTAGGAGTTTTTATAATTGGAATTACTATATATTTTTCTTATATAGAGAAAAAGGCAAAGGAAATAGACTTATTAAATGTAGCCTTAGAAGAAAAAATAAATGAACTTAAAAAGGTTAAACATGATTATGGAGCTCAAATTTCATACCTTTATGGTCTTCATCTTATGGGTAAGCATGAGAGGTTAGGAGAGTTATTAAAAGATATAATAAATGGACATAATACTATTAAACAAGAGATAAAGATAGCAAATAGTGATTGCTCAACTATAGCTATGATTATGAGTAGTATAGAGCATACAGGAATTAATGTAATTATAGATGAACAAGCTAAATTAGAAGATACAAGTTTAACAGAGTTAGAAATACAAAGAGTTATATCTAATATTGCGAGAAATTCTGTTACAGCTATGAATAAAAGAGGAATTATAACTATTAGAACATATTACGGAATTAAAGATGTTATTATTAAGATTACAAATGATGGTCCTAAAATAGATGATAATATTATAGAAAAAATATTTAATGCTGGATTTACAACCAAAAAAGATATAGATAAAGAACATGGTTTAGGACTAGCTATAGTAAAAGAAATTATAGAAAATCATAGAGGAACTATATCTGTACATAGTACCGTAGAAATAACAGAATTTATTATTAAACTACCAAGGGTAATGGATATTATAAAAGTTAATGAGATAAGCTAGAATTAGTTTATCTCATTAACTTTTTTATTTATATTTCTATTAGTAATTAGTTTTATATTAAAAATAGTAAATTAAGTTTTTATTATATGAATTTATTTTTAAGAATAGAAACTTTTTAATTTATTATTTGTATAGGATACATACTATGAATTAAGTGCTTATGTGACTTAATCACACATTTTATATATTTAAGGTATAAAATAGTAAATAATATATATTAAATATTAAAAATATTTAATAGCTTAGAATTTTAGTTATTAGGGGGAAGTATAAAATATGATTAATGAAATTAATAGCAATATAAATAGTAATATAAATAAGCTTTATGAAACATATCCAATACTTGCACAAATAGATGAAAAAAATGAAGGAATTTTAAAAGAAAAAACTATATTTAAAGAACTTATTGCTGATGAATATTTAACTGCAAATGAAGGAGAGTGTATGGGATTCTTATTTGTTATAAGTGGAATGATAAAGATTAGTAAGATAAATGAAAAGGGCGAAGAAACTAATCTTTATAATATAGAAAGGGGTCAGTTATGTCATGAAGCACTAAGCTGTTTTATGAATTGTAAATCTTTAAATATTATAGGAAAAGCAATTCAAAATTCTAAAATATGTGTTATTCCATTTGATATAGTAAATAGATATCTATTACAAGATAAACTATTTTTACAGTATATATATAAGGATTTATATGAAAAATTTAAGCTTATTATAAATGTTAAGGAAGAGGTTAAACATGAATCTTTAGAGAAGAGATTAGTTAAATTACTTATTGAAAAAAATAGTAGAAATATTTATATAACACATAATGATTTAGCATTCGAGCTTGATTCTGCAAGAGAAGTGGTAAGTAGAAGGTTGAAGGAATTAGAAAGACAAGGATATTTAAAATTAAGTAGAGGAAAAATAACAATAGAAAAAGATTTAAATGATATTTTAAGGTGATATAATCACAAACTATTTTTAAAATGCAGAATAAACTATAGTAGTAAGGTAATTACACAAAGAAGTTTAAGAGAAAATTTTTAAAAATTATACGAAAGATAAAATTAAAGTTTTGGAGGAAAAATTTTATGTTTGGATTTTTTAATAGAAATAGTGGAAAAGTAGTTAATGTAAATGATATTGATAATTTAATTGGGAATATAGAGCTTATAGATATAAGAGAAGCTTATGAGTATAAAGAAGGTTCAATAAAGACAGCAAAAAATATACCGATGCAAACACTTTTAAGTAACCCTGATAAGTACTTAAAAAAAGATAAGGAATATTATATAATTTGCCAATCAGGGGGAAGAAGTTCTATGGCTTGTAATGATCTTAGAAAAAAAGGGTTTGATGTAATTAATGTTGATGGTGGAGTTGGTTCTTATTTGGGAAAGCATAGAGATTAAGTAAAGTATAAATAGGGATAAAAGAGTTAAGATACATTACCCAATCAATGAGTTTAGTGATAGTAATAAAAGATGTACTTAATAAATTAAGTAGTTAGAGAATTTAGGATAAGGGATAGGTGAAGTAATATGAAAAAAAGAATTTTAATTGTTGGTGGAGTTGCTGGGGGTGCATCAGCTGCTGCAAGACTTAGAAGAAATAGTGAAGATGATGAAATTATAATGTTTGAAAAAGGTCCTCATGTATCATTTTCAAACTGTGCTCTTCCATATCATTTAAGTGGAACAATTCAAAGTGCAAATAGATTAGTTTTAATGAGTCCAGAAAAGTTTAAAGCTCAATATAATATAGAAGCAAGAGTTAGTAGTGAAGTTTTGTATATAGATAGAGAAAATAAAGAAATTGAAATTAAAGATTTATTAAGTGGTGAAATTTATAAAGAAAAGTATGATAAGCTTATTCTTTCACCAGGGGCAAAACCAATAGTTCCTAAGATTAAAGGAATAGAAAATATTAATGTATTTACTATAAGAAATGTTGTAGATATAGATAGATTAAATAAATTTATTAAAGATTTAAATGTAAAAGATGTAGTTGTAATTGGCGGAGGTTACATTGGAGTTGAAGCAGCAGAAAATTTAATTAAAGGTGGATATAATACATCTTTAATAGAAGCTACACCACAAATATTAAAACCTTTTGATTATGATATGGTTCAAATACTTCATAAAGAAATGGTAGACCATGGGGTTAATTTAATTGTAGAGGATAAAGTTGCTAAATTTGAAAAAGATACAGTTGTTTTAGCTTCAGGAAAGGAAATAAAGGCTAATGCTGTAGTAATGGCTATAGGGGTAGCACCAGAAGTAGAGCTTGCAAAGAATGCAGGAATTAAGCTTGGTGAAACAGGAGCTATAGCTGTAGATGCAAACTATAAAACAAATGATAAGGATATTTATGCAGTAGGAGATGCTATAGAAGTATATAATGCATTAACTCATAGCTATACTAAATTATCACTTGCAGGTCCAGCACAAAAGGCAGCAAGAAGTGTAGCAGATAATATAAATGGAAAGGTTACTGCAAATAAAGGATATATAGGTTCAAGTGCAATTAAAGTATTTGACTATAATGCAGCATCAACAGGATTAAATGAGTCTTTAATAAATACTTTAGGGATGAAAATAAATTATGATATAGTTAGAATATCAACAAATGATAAGGTAGGAATAATGCCAGATTCAGCACCTATGCACTTTAAGCTTATATTTGAAGTTCCAACAGGAAGGGTTTTAGGGGCACAAGCTATAGGAAAAGGAGATGCTGTTAAGAGAGTGGATGTAATTGCAACAGCTATTAAGTTTAAAGCTACAGTGGAGGATTTAAAAGACTTAGAATTATGTTATGCGCCACCATTTGGAACAGCAAAAGATGTTGTAAATTATTCTGGATATGTTGCATCTAATCTTTTAAGTGGTTCATTTAAACAAGTTAATGTTGATAAAGTAAGGGATTTAGTTGAAGAAGAGGCTTATATAGTAGATGTTAGGGAAAGAATGGAGTTTGAAAACGGTCATATTAAAGGAGCGATAAATATTCCTCTAAGCGAACTAAGAGAAAGGGTAAATGAAATTCCTAAAGATAAGCCAGTTTATTTACATTGCAGAACTGGTCAAAGAAGCTATAATGCAGCTTTAGCTCTTCAAAATTTAGGATATGATAATGTAATAAATATAACAGGAAGCTTTTTAGGTTTATCTTTCTATGAGGCATATAATGATAAATTAAAGACTAGAGAACCTATAGTAACTAATTATAATTTTAAATAATTTATAGTAATATTAACTCCTAATATAAATACAAATATTGTATTTATATTAGGAGTTTTTTTATATTTACTTAGAATTTTTAGAAATAGTAATAATTAAAACAAGACATAATACATTAGTGGATGTATAATTATAGTAAATAAAGTAAAAAAAGCAAAAGAAGTACATGGAAGGAGAGATAAAATGAAAAAAAAACTACTTATTATAGTATTGTTAGTTACAACGATTATTTTACTTATAGCTGTTGGAGTATATGCTAAAAGTATTAGCAATCTTAAGCTTGAAATTGAAGGTGTAGATATTAGCAAAGATGAATATATTCGTGCCATGAATAGTAAAAAATATGATATTACGCAGTATTTTATAAAAGAATATGGTGCAAAGATAACTAAGAATTTTTGGGAAGAGGAATTTAATGGCGAATATCCATATAAGATGCTTGCTGATAGTACTATAGATGAATTAGTAAGAATTCATAGTATTTATGAAATAGCGAAAGAAAATGGGTATGTTTATTCTGCAAAATATGAGGACTTTATAAACCGTTTAGAAAATGAAAATAGGACAAGAGCAGAGAATATAAAAAATGGTAAGCCCATATATGGACTATCTAAATATTCAGAGGATTTATTTTTAGAATATGAAACAGACCAACTTCAAAAAACTTATTGTAATGATTTAAGTAATGAACGTATGGAAATTACAAATAATGAAGGAAAAGAATATTATGATAAAAATAAAGATAGATTATTTATAAAAAATGATGATTTTGAGCTAGCTTATGTAAAGGTATACTATGGATATTTAGAGTTAGATGATGAAGAAGTCAAAAATATAAAAAAACATATGATAGAGATAAGTAAAAAGATTGATGATAATAATTCATTAACAAGCTTAGTTGAAAATGATGAAGTATTAAAAGAGTATTTTACAAATGAAACAATTTTATCAGAAGAGTTATCGGCAAAGGCGAAGATTATAGAAGACATAATAGAAATTTCTATGGAACTTTATAGTGGAGATGTAACACAAGTCTTAGATCAAAATGGGTGTCTATATTTGATACAGTGTATCAATAGAATAGATTATGATTATATTCCATATGAGGAGGTGGTGGATAATGTGAAAAAGGCATTGCGTGAAGAACATTATGACGATATTGTTGCAAAGCGTGCTGAAGGTTTAAAGGTTATTAAGGATGATAATAACGTATATAATTTCACAAAAAATAATATAAAATAGGGGGATAGTTATGCGAAAAACAATGTTACGGTCACTTAGTTTAGTACTTACTGTAGGTATATGTACTTCTTTATTTACAGTAAAAGCATATGCCGCAGATGATAATAAACGTACTATAGGTAGAGATTATTATATAAGTAGCATTAGAGGAGATAATAAGAATGATGCAACTACTGAAAATAAACCATGGGAAACATTAGACAAGCTTGAAAGAATAGAATTACAGCCAGGAGATAGGGTATTGTTAGAATCAGGTTCTGTATTTAATGGATTTATTCATCTAAAAGATGTCAGTGGTACAAAGGAAAATCCAATTGAAATTACTAAATATGGTGGTGATATAAAGCCAATCATTAATGGTAATGGGGAAGGGATTTGGTATCAAGATTATATACAGTCAATGGCTAATTCTGGTCATAGAAGTAAGGGATATGTTTCTTCTACAATATTACTTTATGATACTGATTTTATAAATATAAATAATTTGGAGATTACTAATAAATCAGATGATTTTAATTACTTAAATTCAAATGATAAAGTGTCAGAAAGAATGGATCGTACAGGTGTTGCTGGTATTGCAAAAAATGGTGGAACTATGGAAGGTATTCATTTAGAGGATTTATATATCCATGATGTAGATGGAAATATTCAAGATAAACACATGAATAATGGTGGGATCCAAATGAATGTTTTAAAGCCAGATAATGAGACTGAGACTGGAATAGCAAGATATGAAGATATACTAATAAAAGGATGTCATGTTAAGGATGTATCTAGAGGGGGAATTATTTTTGGATACACCTATAATCATAGTAAGTTTACTGGAGCTGAAATTAGTGATGAGATAATTGAAAAGTATGGACACAGTAAAATTACAATAGAAGAAAATTATGTACAAAATCCAGGAAATGATGCGATTTGTGTTATGTACTCAAATAAACCATTAATACAAAAGAATGTTTCTGATAAAGCAGGAGTAGATATGTTAGAGTATAGCTATTGGCAAAACTTCTGTGCAACAATTTGGCCATGGAAATGTAAAGATGCCATTTTTCAAAACAATGAGGCTTTTGATACAATAGGACAAAATAATGGAGATGGACAAGCGTGGGATATTGATTGGTCCGATGGAACAATTTATCAATATAATTATAGTCACAATAATGGTGGTGGAGCTATGCTTATATGTTTAAATGAAGCATATAATGGAACGTTCCGATATAATATAAGCCAAAATGACTTAAAAAGTTTAATTACATTTCAAGGAAATCCATTAGTTAAGATATATAACAATATATTTTATATTGGTGGAGATTTAGAAACTAGAATTCATAATCTGCAAAGCGAAAAGACTACAGGAGAAGGATATTTAGCAAATAATATTTTCTATAATGTTAGTATAGCTAATCCTAATGATGAATGGGAGCCATCAAATAATAAAGAGTTTACACATAATATATATTATGGATATAATACAGTGCCTAGTACAGATAAATTTGCTATAACTGAAGATCCTATGTTTATAAATCCGGGATCAGCTCCAATAACTACAATTGGGAGTGTAAACGATTTGAATGTGTTTGATGGATATAAGCTTGAAGATAGCTCACCAGCAATAAACTCTGGAATATATATTAATGGAAATACAGATAGGGATTTCTTTGGAAATATAATTGGCCTTATACCTGATATAGGGGTATATGAAACAGATATTGGTAATGAAGAAGCTGTAAATGAAATTTATTCAGATATTTATAATATTAGTGAAGATACAATTAGTGGTGTACAGAATAAAACAACGGTAAAAGATTTTTTAAATAACTTTAGATATTCCAATGGAGTTAAGCTATCTGTAAATAACGAGAATATAACTGTTGATGAGAGTGATTTTATAAGCAATAGATATAAATTAAAAGTAGAGTTTATAAATGGGACTATTAAAGAGTATAAAATTAAAATTGAAAAGGTAATTGTAGAATATAGTCCAGAGGGAATGGTAGTCACAGCAGGTAGCGTAGAAATGCAGAATGTTCAAAGACCAGCATCAAATGTTTTAGATAATAACACTTCTACAGTATGGCATAGTTTATGGGCAGGAGATACATTAGAAAATCTTTGGATAACAATTGATATGAATAAAGTACAACCTATATCAATGTTAAAATATGTTCCTAGACAATCTGGAGGAAGTAATGGAATTATTACAAAGTATGAAATTTATGTGAAAGAAAATGAAAGTGACCAATGGGTTAAGGTTAATACAGAGGGAGATACGTGGGAAAATAATGGTGAAACTAAATATGCATATTTTGAAACTTTAAATGCACGTTTTGTAAAACTTCAAGTTGTTGAAAGTGTGTCAGATTCGGAAAAGAAGTTTGGGTCAGCAGCTGAAATAAGACTAGGATTAGAGAAAGAGAATTAGGAGGTGATAAGTATGAAAAAGAAAATTCTATCTATAGTGTTAACAGGTGCAATGGTATTTCAAGTATTTACTTCAACATTAATAGTTAAGGCAGAAACTATAAAGAATGAAATAGGTACAACTTATTATGTAAGTACATTAAATGGAAGTGATAATAATGATGGATTATCGGAAAATAAGGCATTTTATAGCTTACAAAAGATTAATGAAATAGAGTTAGAAGAAGGTGATAAAGTTCTATTAGAAGCTGGTTCAGTTTTTACAAATGACTTTTTACACATTAAAGGTAGTGGTTCTGAAGAGGCTTCAATTGAAATTGATAAATATGGAGAAGGAAATAATCCGAGAATTGATACAAATGGGCAAGGTATATGGTATCAAGATTATGGAAAGCAATTAGGAAATGTTTCTCATAAGTATAAGGGCTATGTGTCATCATCAATATTATTGTATGATGTAGAGTACATTAATATTAAAAATTTAGAAATAACTAATAATGCTCCAGAAATAGAAGCAGATTATAATTCTTCACAAGTTATGAATCGTACAGGGGTTGCTGTAGTAGCAAAGGATAAGGGAACAATTGATCATATTTATTTAGATAGTTTGAATGTTCATGATGTTGTTGGAAATGTATATGATAAGCATATGAATAATGGAGGAATTTATTTTACTGTATTTTTACCAACTAATGAAGAGGAGACAGGAATACCAAGGTATAATGATGTGAAAATTGAAAATTGCATAGTAAATAATGTTAATCGATGGGGAATTGCAGTTGGATATACAGCGTATTTTAATAAGTTTTTAGGTGGAGAAATTTCAGATGAGACAATAGCAAAATATGGTTCAACTGGAGTTGAAATAAGAAATAATTATGTAAAAGATGCTGGTGGAGATGCTATTACAACAATGTATTGTGATAGACCAATTATTGAGTATAATGTATCAGATGGTGCAGCAAGGCAGATAAATGATGTAGATTATAGTGAAACAGGATTTGGTAAGGTTGCAGCAGCAATTTGGCCATGGAAATGTAAAGATGCAGTATTTCAATTTAATGAAGCTTTTGATACTTGTATAAATGGAGATGGTCAAGCTTGGGATGCAGATTCAGGTGATGGAACAATATATCAGTATAATTACAGTCATAATAATGGTGGTGGAGCTGTGATGATTTGCCTTGGAGAGGCTGTTAATTCAATTTTCCGATATAATATTAGTCAAAATGATTTAACAGGTATATTAAATTTACCAAGTCATCCAAATGCACATTTTTATAATAATACATTCTATATTAAGGAGGGTGTACCATTTATCCGTTCAGGTATGACTGGAGGAGTTGCAGTAATAGAAAATAATATTATTTATAATGCTGGAGCTGAAAAGTCAGAAGATTGGACAAAGGGCGGAACTAAAGCAACTTATAGTAATAATTTATACTATAACTATACTAATGTACCAGATACTGATACCTGTGCAATAGTAGGAGATCCACAGTTTATAGATGGTGGAAATGGTCCTATAGCATATACAGGAAGTGAACCAAGTAGTGGAGAAAATATTATCAATGATTTAGTTGCTTTTGAGGGATATAAACTGCAAGATAATTCTCCAGCAATAAATGCAGGTAAAACAATTGAAAATAATGGTGGACGCGATTTCTTTGGTAATAAAATAAATGGAGATACTGATATTGGAGCTTATGAATCAGATATCATTGCAGCTAGCAATAATAATGACATTAAAGGAACTATATATATGCTTGATGAGGTCAATAAGGTTTTATATGTTCCAAGTTTAGAAAATAATCCAATGACTGTAGCTGAAATTAAAGAAGGAGTGGAAATCCATAGTGATGCTACTATTAGAGTGTTTAATGATGAAGCTGAAATAGAAAGTGGAAATATAGAAAGTGGGATGACTTTTAAAATTATAGCTGAAAATGGTGAAGAAAATATATATTCAATTGATGTTAAAAATAATTATCAATGGGCACTAGACTATACAGGTAAACAAGGTAATGTTTGGTTTGCTCAAAAGAAAGCTTTAGGAAAATATTATAATCTTACAAACTATAATACTCAATATCCACAATGGGATGGAAATAATTATGGGGGAGTAGGTATTGCAGCTGCAAATCATTCAGTAGTGCCAACGGAGCATACACATGGCTTATTAATTGATACTTTAGGTACAGCACAACGTGAAGAGGGATATTCTATGGTTTATAGAGTTCCTAAGTCTGGAACAATAACTTTATCAGTTAAAGATGATGAGCCATATTTACGTCAAGCAGGAAATGTAGGTGGAAAAGTTAAGTTAAGCTTTACTATTAATGGAGAAGAAATTAACTCATATGAATTATCAGAAAGTCTAGTTAAAGTAAATGTTGAAGCTATGGAACTTGTTGTGAATAAGGGAGACTTTATTCGCATAGAAGCACAAAATATAGAAAATCCATCAAAACCATCTATTTATATTACACCAAGTATTCAATATAAAGATATTGAAGAACCTGAAATTTCAGATGAAGAAAAGGTAGATTTAAATAAAAATGGTAGAGTTGATATAGGTGACTTAGCTATTGTATCAAAATACTATGGAAAAAATAAACCAGAGTATGATTTAAATGGAGATGGCTTAGTTAATGAATATGAAATCAAGTTTATAACTAATATTATATTAGAAATTAAGTAATTAAAAACTTCTAGGATAAATACAAATATTTGTATATTTCTTAGAAGTTTTTCTTTTTAGAGAAGTAGAATAAATAAAATATAATAACTATGATTATGAAATAATATTTAAAAGAGCTGTTGCTTGTTGATGGGAAAGAAAATATTAAATTTATTATAGGTATTTTAAAGTGAATAATTTGCAAAAATATAAATACTCGTTAACAAAATCCATATATGATTATAAGATAATAATAGATATATTTTTAGGAGGAGTATTGTGAGAAATATATTAAATAATGATTACAGAAGGATAAAAAGAAATGTTATACTTGCTATACCTAGTTTATTTATATTAAGTATTCCAATTCACTTGGTATATAACTTAACAGGTAAAATACAAATTGTTGGAGCATTCGCTCCAGTAAATGAAAGTGTAGCAGAGCATTTTAAATTGGCAATTCTTCCTTTAGTTTTATGGTGGGTTATAAGCTATTATATACTAAGAAAAAAAGTTGATATAGATTTTAAAAAGTGGATATTTTCAGCGTCAATTGCAACCTTAATGATACCTATTGTTATTGCAACCTTTTATTATACTTATACAGGAGCATTAGGAATATCACTATTAATAATAGATATATTTTCATTATTTTTAGCACTGTTAGTAGCACAATGTCTAGGATTTCACATATATAAACATATTAGAATCACAAATGAAAAATTTTATATAGGATTACTTATTATCATAATACTAATATCATGTACTATAATATTTACATTTTATCCCCCACATATTCCAATATTCAAAGATACAAAAACATTGCTATATGGCATTCAAATTTAATATTATTAATTAAATTTAATTTTTAGTATTATCTATTTATTGTATTTTCAAAAAATAGTTTTATATAAAAAAGTTTATGATATTTTCCTAAGAAACATTGGTGAATTTGTGGCTAAATTATAATAGTTCATAAAGATAATATCATAAACTTCTTCTATTGACGTTGATTGTAATTTAACTAAATAAAGATTTAATTTCTGTTAGATGGCGTATAGCTAGGTCGTAGCCGTGATCATATCCTGCTTTTAGTTTATTCACATCTTTTTCGAAACTTTCGATTGATTTATCTGCATCAGGTCTTAGAATTAGTGCTTTACCTTGCTTTTCTAATTCTTCACAAAATTTAACTGTTTCGTTATAAGTATCATGTCTTGTTAAAAAAGGTTCTTTTAATTTAGGATATTTATTGCATAATAATTTTGAAGCATAAACATTTTTTTTACTAAATTCTTTTTTATAGCCTTTTGGTCTAGTTAATATTATTAAGTGTTTTTCATTTCCATCAAGTATTGCTTTTCTTATTGGAATAGGATCGCATATTCCACCATCATAGTATTCTTCACCATTAATTTTTATAACAGGAAAAAATACAGGAATAGCGCAAGTTGCTCTAAGCATAGTAGCTTTATCATCTAAGTTTTTTCCATCAAGGTATTCTGTTTTGCCTGTTTTAGCATTTGTTACTCCAACTAAAATCTTACCATCATATTTTTTATATGTATCCATATCAAAAGGAACAAGCTTATTTGGAATTTCATCAAAAACAAAATCTAATCCAAAGATACTTTTACATTTAAGAAAATTGCTATATCCAAAATATTTTTTATTATTTCTATATTTGGTTACTACTTCTAAATTTCTTCCTCTTTGTTTGGAAATATAAGATACACCATTTGTAATTCCAGCAGATACGCCAATGCAATAAGGAAAAATAATATTATTATCTAATAGTGCATCTAATATTCCGGCTGTAAAAATTGGTCTAAATGTTCCACCTTCTAAAATTAAACTAGGCATAAAGTTATCCCTCCTAAAAATCATTATTAAGATATTATAAATGAAAAGTTAAATTAATACAAATTATGGAATGAAATTTCTTTGGTGTATTTATAAATATATAATTTGTTAATATTTAATATGTATTAAATTTGGTCTATAATAGAAATGAAATATTTATAAGAAGGTGAAATTATGTTTTTTATAGGAATATTTGGTGTAGATAATAAAGAGAAAGAAATTAAAATATTAAATAATATAGTTTGTAAAAATTGTAATATTTCAAATGGTGGAAAATTAATAAAAACCTTTACTTATTTTCATTTTTTCTTTATTCCTATTTTTAAATGGAATGAAAAATATTATGTAATATGTAGTGGATGTAATTCTATTTTTAGCATTTCCAATGAAAAAGGAAAAGCAATTGAAAAAGGTGAAAATATAGAAATTACTTACTGGGATTTAAATGAGGTTAATGATAATTATAGCAATTATTATGCTATACAAAGATGTCCTAAATGCAATAGAGAAGTAGATAGAACTTTTGAATATTGTCCATATTGTGGTGAAAAAATTAAATAGTTAAAATTTCAGATATTCAGAAGAAAGTAGATAGATTTAAATTATAAGTTAACTGAAAGTTTAATATGTTAGTATGTAGCAAAGTTATGAAACGGCAAAAGAAGTAAAAAGTATAAAATTATTGGAAAGATTACTAAAATAAATTTTATTATAAAAAGATGCTTTTTGCTTTTTTTATATTATAATAATAATTAGAATGAAAAATTAAGATAATAAAGTAATGGGAAAAGGAATATTTTATTATGAAGAAGAAATTAATTAGTAACAGTATATTAGGAGTTATAGTATTAGTTGTAGCAATTTGTATTATATCGGTTAAAAAAGTTACAATAGATATAAATGGAAATAGCAAAGTTGTATATACATATGAGAAAAATTATCAATATCTATTACAAAAGGAAAATATAAATTTATCATCTGAAGATGAGGTATCAGTTGATTTAAATGAAGAGATAAAGAGAAATTCGACAATAGTTATAAATCAAGTAAAAAATATTACTATTATTTTAAATGGAAATATTCAAGAATATAAAACAAAAAGCAATACTGTTGGACAAGTGTTAAAGGAATTAAATATTTCTATATCCAATAATGATAAAATTAATAAAAATATTGAAGATTATATAGTAAATAATGATGAAATAGTTATAAATCAATTAACTACAAAAACAGAGGAAGTCTTAAAAGATATAGATTTTAATGAAAAAACAGTAACTGACTATAAAACTCCAGTTGGTGAAACTAGAGTTATTAAAGAAGGAGAAAATGGACAAAAAAAAGAGTACTATACAGTTGTGTATGAAGGAAATAAGGAAATTAGTAGAACTTTAATTAAAGAAGAGATAGTAAAAGAGCCTAGTGAAAAAATAATTGGAGTTGGAAATTTTGATGCAAATAGTCTAACTGTTTGTGTAAATAAAAAAAGTCAATTATCACAAGATTTTGTTCCTTCAGATTTAGTTTTACCAAATGTAAGAATGGCAGTAAGTTCTGATAGATTATATATGAGGAAAGAGGCAGCTAATGCTTTAGAAAGCTTATTTAATGCAGCAGATGCTGATGGTATATATCTTTATGCTGTTTCAGGGTATAGATCATATTCATATCAATCAAGCATATATAATCCATACTCAGGATATTCAGCGCCACCAGGAGCTAGTGAACATCAATTAGGATTAGCTATGGATGTAACAGCAGCTCAATATGGAGGCAATTTAGTTACTGAATTTGGTTATACAGATGAAGGAAAATGGCTTGCAGAAAATGCTCACAAATACGGATTTGTTGTTAGATATTTAGAAGGAAAAGAAGATATAACAGGATATTATTATGAACCATGGCATATTAGATATTTAGGAGTAGAGCTTGCAACAGAGTTAAAAGAAAAAGGCCTAACCTTAGAAGAATTCTACGGGGAATATTAAGGTAAAGCGAAAAAAGAATGAGATAACTATAAGAAATTATAATAATTTCTGAAATGTTATCTCATTCTTTTTTTTATTAATTTTTATCAACAGGTTCTTGTTTTTTTACTACGAAGAAAGCTATTATTAGACCTATTAATGTTAGTGTTGCAGTTGAAGCAAAGGAAATATTCATTCCGTGAACTTGTGCTTTTAATGGATCTTTAATGCCAGAGGAAAGACTTACTTTGCTCATTAGTGTTACAATTATTGAAGTTCCTATGGAACCAGCAACTTGCCTTAAAGTATTATTAGCTGCATTACCATGAGCATAAAGTCTTTTATCTAAACTGTTTAAACCAGATGTTGTTAGTGGCATCGTAAGCATAGAAATTCCTAGCATCCTTATTGCGTATACAATAATTACATAAGTAATAGTTGTAGTTGTTGTTAAGAATGAAAGCCCAAATGTACCTAATGTAAGTATTGTTAATCCTGTTAGAGCAAGATATCTAGCACCAAATCTATCAAAAATCTTACCTGTTATAGGGTTCATAATTCCCATTACTATGGCTCCAGGCATAAGTATTAATCCTGTATTAAAAGCAGAAGAACCCCTAACATTTTCAAGATACATAGGTAGTATTAATTCTGATGAAATAAGTGCTGCATAGGAAATCATTACTATTATAGTTGAAAATGTAAAGGTGCTACTTTTAAATACACTTAAGTTAAGCATAGGCTCCTTCATACTTAATTGTCTCCAAACAAATATTATAAGAAAGATTATACCTATAATAAGTGCGAGATATACATTAGGATTACTCCAAGGATAATTTCCTGCATTACTAAAGCCAAAAAGTAATGCACCGAAGCCTATTGTAGAGCCAATAAAGGAGATGATATCAAAGGATACATCTTTATTCTCAGTTACATTTTTTAACAAAAAGAAAGCAAGAATTAAATCTACAATTGCAAAGGGAGCTGTTACATAAAATAGATTTCTCCATGGATATCTATTTATTATCCAGCCGGATAAGGTAGGACCTATAGCAGGAGCAAATGCAAGAACAATACCTACTATACCCATAGCAAAGCCTCTTTTTTCTATTGGGAAAATTATTAAAAATACAGTTTGCATTAATGGTACTATTATTCCACTGGCTAAACCTTGGATAAGTCTAGCAGATAACAACATTGGAAAATTAGTTGCAAAAGCGCCTATAAAGGTTCCTATGGTAAAAAGCCCCATAGCTATAAAAAATAAAGTTCTATTTTTAAATTTATCTATAAGAAAAGCTGTAAAAGGAATTACTATACCAGTAGCAAGCATATATCCTGTACTAAGCCACTGGACGGTAGATACACTTATATCTAAATCCTTCATTATATCTGATAAAGCAACATTCATAAAGGTACTATTTAAAAAGCAAACAAAAGAACCTAAAAGAAAAACTCCGGCAATAATAACTACATTATAATTTTTATTGCTATTTTTTACTTCGCTCATAAAATCACCTCATTTTTAAATTTGGAGTTTCGCATACATAGTTATATTTCCAAAAGTAAAATAAACTTATACTACTATATAGAGACATATATATGTAGTATAAAACTAATTTGCAAGTAATGTAAAAAGGTGTTATTATATTTGTAATGGTATTAATGTATATAGTGAGTAATATTTATTTGTATAGAAATGAGGTGATAAATTATGAAAAAAACAATTATTTTTATAATGTTAGTAGCAATGAACTTTTTTATAAGTTGTGGAAATAGTACTAATAGTGAAATTACAACACAAAAGGAAAATGAAATAGTAAGTAATAATGAAGAAAATAGTGATAAAGAAAATGATGAAGGAAAAGAAGAACAAATTATTAAAATAGAAGATAATGAAGAAGATGAAGTAGTTATAAGCAAGTCACAAGCTTATTTGGATAGATATTTTCAGTTAGAAAAAGAATTAGAAGATTCTTTAGCGGGTAAGTATAGTGGAACAACTATTGATATGAAGGAAGCAGTAAGTATTGAATATGATAGTTGGGATGAGTTATTAAATGAAATATATGGGGTATTACAAGAACAATTATCAGAAGAAGAAATGAAAGCTGTTAGAGAAGAACAAATTCAATGGTTAACTATAAGGGATTCAAAAGCAGGGGAAAGTGCAAATGAGGTAGAAGGGGGTACAATGGAACCTTTAGTATATGAATCTAGTCTTGCACAAAGCACAAAAGAGAGATGTTATGAATTAATAAATAATTATATGAAGTAAAAGTTATTATTAGAAAAACTATATATGAATATAAATAATTAAAATTCATGTATTACTATTGGTTAGTTTTATTAAGTAAATTTGATAAAAATTGAGGTGAAAATATGGAGCTTAGCCCTAAAGGGATAAACATTCAAAATATAGAGCCTTGCTATAAGTTAATAAATGAATTAGATTTAGATATAGTTCAATATAACTTTGATGTAATTATAGAAAAATGTTATAGGAAGCTTTGAAGTAATAATAGAAAGAAATACGGAATATGTTAATCCAAGATTTAGTTTAATGTGTGATAATTACAAAAATAAATTAATGAGTATTATGGCAGAGATACTTTTATATCAAGGAGTTACTAAAATAGATATTGATACAAAATCAGAAAGATTTTTTAAATATGTTATAACAAGAGGTTTTTATTCTAAATATATATAATAACTATTTTGTTATTAGTTAAAAAAGTATAAAATATAATAAAACTGGATATTCATTGACTTTACGAATAAAAATTAGTCAATGAATATCCAGTTTTTACTTTAAATTATATTACCATCTTTGTTGTCTATTACCACCAGGATTACCACCAGGGCCACCCATACCTCCACCTGAGCCTACAGAGCTTACAGTATTAGATGTTGTAAAAGTACCAGCATCACTTCCACCGCTATAGCTTCCATCGTTATAAAGTCCATCTGCAGAACTTCCAGTTGAACTACCACCAACAGAAACAGTATAAGTAGCATTACTTTCTAATTTAGGAGATGATATTACAACTGATTGATAAGTTTTTGATGGTGCAAAAGTAATTATATCTTCACCATTTGTATTTTTAATATTAATTAAAGTATTTGCTGATTGTGATGTAAATATATTAACTGAATTTTGAGTTGATGATGAACTTGGAGATTGAGCCATTTGTGAGCTACCAGCAGCTATAAATAATCCACCAGTTATATCAAATGAAACATCATAGTCTAAAGCTCCATTTCCACCATTTTCAGGACCATTAACAATAACAGTACCATCATTCATAACAATTGAACCATTTGAGTCAACACCATCACCAGCAGCATCAACATAAAGATAACCACCATTAATAGTTATTGAGCCATTAGAAGATGAATTAAATTGATTTTCACCAGGTCTACCATTAGTAGAAGAACCATCATTTCCACCAGCGGCATTTAAACCATCATCACTTGCAACTAAATAAATAGTACCATTATTTATTGTTATAGTTTGACTTTCAATACCTTCATAAGATTTAGTAATATTTATATCTCCACCATTGATTTCAAGTGTAGTATCAGAATGGATACCATCATCTCCAGATGCAATTTCAAGTGTACCACCATTTATAGTTAAGGAGTTATTTGAGTGAATAGAGTCATCAGAAGAATCTATATTAATTAAGCCGCCATCAATTACTATATCATTTACTGCTTTTATTGCTTTTGCACTAGAGGTTTCTTCTGTAGAAGAAGAACTTCCACCCCAAGAACCCCAAGGGGTATCATTATTAGATTTACTACTACTATTTACACTTCCACCACCAGTTACTATATTAATAGTACCATCGATTATGTTTACTATATTTTCAGCTTGAATACCATCTGTTCCTGCAGTTATATTTAAGTTTCCACTTTCTATAATTATATTACCTTTTTCTGTATCTTCAGCATTAGTTGATTTTAATCCATCGCCTTCAGAATTAATTGTTATATCTCCACCTTTAATAGTAATAGAGTCTTTTCCCATAAGCCCATCATCTTTAGAAGCTATAGAAATAGTACCACCAGTTATTTTTAAATCATCTTTACTAGTTATACCATTATTATAATTTGCAGTTACAGTTAAGCTTCCATTTCCTTTAATAGTTAAGTCATCCTTACTAAATATTGCTGCATTTGGCTCATCTGTAGTAGCATCTTCAAATATATAAGTTTCACCATCAGTAATAAAGTTATCAGTATTATCTTCTAATACTATTATTGTATTTTTTGCATTTTTAACATAAATAGGAGCACTATTAGAACAGGTAAGATTTACTCCATTAAAAACTAAATAAACATTCTCTTCAGAGGCACTATCTACTATAATTTGACCATCAGATAATGTTCCACTTATGTTATAAGTACCTGCATTAGCAATAGTAACTTTATTTCCATCTACAGATACATTAGATCCATTAATAGTAATATTATCACTAAGATTAATATCGGCAGTAATCTCAGCGCTTAATTCTGTATTTTCTTTATTATTTTCAGTAACAGTATTTTGAATGTCATTACTTATATTTGTATCTTTATTAGCACAACCTGTAACATTTAAACATAATGCACAAACAGTTAATGCTAAAATAAGTTTCTTTTTCATAACAAACCTCCAATTAAATATTTTATCTCTTTATCTATAAAAGTAATAATACTATACGAACCTTAAATTAATCTTAAGTGAACCTCAAAATTTCAATTTTGCTAGTTGAAGTTACGCCTAGGTGTACTTATTGGATGTTAAGAGAAAATGCTTCATTAATAAATAGACTTGAATTTGATTATTGGAAATTACATTTAAGTTAATGCAATTAAGAAAATTAGTATATGAAGTACATGTGAATTTTGTGATTTATAGTTACAAAGTTAAATTCTTGTAAAATTTTTTAAGATTTTTTTAAGGTTTGAATTTTATAATTAAGTCAAAGATTAGAGTAAGTTAGGGAGGTAAATATATGGCAATAAAATCATTTAAAAGATATGAAAAAAAATATCTATTAAATAAAACACAATATGATGACCTTGTAGAACGTTTAAGCGAATATATGGATTCAGATGAACATTGCAAGGATGGGAAGAATTATAGTATTTACAATATTTATTATGATACAGCTGACAATCAAGTAATTAGACATTCAATATCTAAACCTTATTATAAAGAAAAATTAAGACTTAGAAGTTATAAGGTACCAAGAAGTTTAAATGATAAAGTTTTTTTAGAACTGAAAAAGAAGATAAATGGAATAGTAAATAAAAGAAGAGTTGTTCTTACATTAGGTGAAGCTTATAATTTTTTAAATTCAAGGATTAGACCCAATAAGACAGATTATATAAGTAATCAAGTGTTAAATGAAATAGAATATTATCTAGATAATAATGAAGTTTATCCTACAGTTTATATAGGATATAGTAGAAAGGCATTTTTTTGTAGAACAGATAAAAATTTTAGATTGACATTTGATTCTAAGATAACTACAAGAAGGAGTGGATTATCGCTAGAGCTTGGTAATTTTGGAGAACAACTTTTAGAAGAAGAACAGTATTTAATGGAAGTAAAAATATTAGGTGCTATTCCGTTATGGTTTGTAGAAATCTTATCAGATTTAAAAATATATAGTGCTAAGTTTTCTAAGTATGGAAACGAGTATATGAGGTATTGTTTAAATAAAAATCAAAATAAAAATATAGAAGCAAGGGGAGAAAAAATATGTTAGAAACGATAATTTCGTCAACAACAGGAGAATCATTTACTTTGGTGAATGCATTATTAGTAATAGGATCATCTATACTTTTAGGCTTTGTAATAAGCTTAGCTTATATGTATACACACAAAAGGGAAGGATATACACCAAGTTTTACAATAACACTTATAATGTTACCTGTAATAATTTCAATAATAATACTTTTAGTTGGAAATAATGTAGCAAGAGCCTTTAGTTTAGCTGGAGCATTTTCAATAATTAGATTTAGAAGTGCGCCTGGAGATCCAAAGGATATATCATATATATTTTTTACTTTAGCAGTAGGTCTTGCAAGTGGTATGGGATATATAGGATATGCTGTTATATTTACAGTTATTTTATGTTTAGTTATGATTATAATAGAAAAATCTAACTTTGCAATGCCAAAAACTAGATCATTAAGACTAAAGATATTAATACCAGAAGATTTAAATTATGAAGGTTTATTTGATGAAATATTAGATAGACATGTACATTCATGGAAAATAGAAACAGTAAAAACAAAAGATTTTGGAGCTTTATTTGAATTAACTTATAGATTAAATGTTAACGAAGAATTAAAGCAAAAGGATCTTATTGATGAATTAAGATGTAAAAATGGTAACTTAAGCATTTCGCTTACATCAGTTGGTATAGAAGAAAAGGTGTATTAAAAGAATATTAAATAAATTATTACCTTTATTTAAAAGAATTTAAATATTATATTAATTTAATTAATCTGAATTTTATATTTATTAGGTAGTTATTAATGAAATGCCTCTGTCTAGTTAGACAGAGGCATTTCATAATTATACTACTTTAATTTTTTTATAGTTTATGAACATTTATAGCCATTGGACCTTTTTCACCATCAGCAATAGAAAATGATACATTTTCACCTTCATGTAAGTCACTATGAGGTCCATTATCTTTTACTTGGGATTGATGAACAAAAATATCATTTCCATTGTTTGCAGAAATGAATCCATAACCTTTTTCAGTATTAAACCATTTTATAGTTCCAGTATAATTTGACATAATATCTCTCCTTAACATATAAACTTATAAAGAATATCTAAGATAAGTATTTAGTTAGCAGTAAAGTTATTTGTAGTAATTCTTACTAGATATTCATAGTTTTAGTATGTGAAGTCGGACAAGATTTATACGTTGTTAATTTTATCCTTATCCCATATAAATAATTGTTCAGAATTATTTAATGCTGAAAATAGCTTATCCTTTAAATTAGGGAAAGTACCATTTAAGTTTTTAATTAATTCCTTCATATCTTGCCTTTTAGTATGTCCATCAGCAGGACAAGGGTTTTTTATTATAGGGTAGTTATTATCTTTTACATTTCTTTTAATCATATATTCATCTATGTAAACCATTGGTCTAATTATAGTTAAGTCAAATTTCTCCATATATGATTTAGGTGAGAAGCAATTTACTCTACCTTCATAAAAAATAGTCATAGCAAAGGTTTCAACAGCGTCATCTTTATGATGTCCAAGAGCAACTTTAGTACAACCAAGCTCTTTAGCAGCTCCATTTAACGCACCACGTCTTAATTTTGCACAAAGAGAGCATGGATTTTTTTCCTTTCTTATGTCAAATACAATTTTCGCAATATCAGTTTGAATTTCATAAAAAGGTACATCAAGTTCCTTACATAACTTATGTAGTGGACTGTTATCTACACCACCTGGATTTAAGGTAATTGCAATAAGCTCAAATTTTACTGGTGAAAATTTTTGATAATTTTTTAATATATGAAGTAGTGTTACACTATCTTTTCCACCAGAAAGGCCCACAGCAATTTTATCATTTTCTTCTATCATATTAAAATCATTAATGGCTTGTCTAGTTTTGCTAAGTAATTTTTGCATCATAGGTTTTTTACCTCCGAAATTTAATCTTTAGATATTTTATCAAACTTTATATTTTTACACAAAGGATAACATTAAAATATATGCAAAATCTTAACAATAATTTACATATAATTTAATGCTATTTCAAATATTAAGAATATATGATAGCTAAAGTATAAGAAATTTATAATATTTATATTATCTATAAGTATCGCTAGCTAGCTCTTGTAGTAAAGGTAAGTTTAATATTTTTATAGTATTTTTATTTTTTTCAATAATATTATCAGAACACAGCTTTTTTATTACTCTAGTTAAATGTCTATAACTAGAACCTAAAAGTTGAGATAGATTGTTTATATTTTCAATTTCTATAGTAGTTTCTGATAAATTAGATGGTAGAGAGGAAAGTAAATATATAGCAAATCTATTTTCTAAAGGATATAGAATATTTATTGAACTATACACAGAATTTTTTCTCAATTTTTCTTCAAGGGATGAAATTATAAATCTTAAAAAAATAGGATCATTATAACCATAAATATGTATTTTGTTTATTGGAAGTCCAAGGCAAATAGACTTTTCTAAAGTTATTACGTTACAGTCGGCAATTGGATTATCTAAAAGCTCTAAATCTCCAATAGTGGATAGTGGATTGTTGAAGCATATTAATAGTGACTTACCATTTGATAAAAGTGTAGTAACTTTTGCTTTACCAAAAACCAAAAAATACATATAGTTTAATTCTTCGTTTAGAGTACAGATATATTCATTTTTATCAAAAGTATAGATTTCTAAGCTTTCCAGTAAATTTTTATTTAAATATTTATTTAATTGGTATTTAGTTATATAGGAATTAAGAAGAGCTTGATTATTTAATTTTTTCATAAGGACTCCTTAAAAAAGATATTTTTAGTTAAAAATATTATACTATTAAATTTTAAATAGGACAAATGTCCTATTTGTAAGTGTAAGAATTTGATAATATGTTTCTAGAAATTTTATTGGAGGAATTTAAATGTATAATATTTTGGCATTATTAATTGGAGCACTTATTTCTATTATGATTTCATTTAATGGAGCATTAGAAACACGTGTAGGAAGTGCGTATTCTGTAGTTATTATTCATGCAGTGGGACTTATTGCAATACTCATAGTTGCAGCAATTAAAAAAGAGAAATTTGTAATAAAAGAAAGTTTACCTTTTTATTTATATCTTGGCGGTATATTTGGAGTTGCCCTTACATTAGTTAATGTAATTACAATAGGAAGTATTGGAGTTGCATTAACTACAGCATTAGCAGTGTTTGGACAACTTGTCTTTTCATCATTAGTAGATCATTTTGGATTATTTGGTTTAACTAAATATAAATTTAATCCTAAAAAGCTTATAGGGTTTATGATAGTTTTTATTGGATTAGTTATTATGACTATAGCTTAAGGAGGAGATTTTAATATGTTAATGATTTTATTAGCTGTTTTAGGTGGAGTGTTAACTACTTTATCAATGGTAGTAAGTTCAACACTTGGAAAGAAAATAGGTTTAATACAAAGTACAATAATTCATTATATAGGCGGGCTTATAGGTGGAGTGTTTATTTTAATAGGACTTGGAAGTAAAATAGCACCATCTATAGCGGAAATGAGTAATATGCCTTTTTACATATTTTTAGGTGGAGTTATTGGAGTAATGGTAGTATATACTTCGAATGTAGTAATACCTAAAATACCGGTAGTATATAGTACACTTTTAATGTTTTCAGGACAAATGCTTTGCGCAATTATCATTGATGCAATTGTAATGAAGGATTTTTCAATACTAAAGCTTATAGGAGCAATTATTGTAGTTTTAGGAATACTTTATAATTCAAGAGTTGATGCAAAGGAAAATAAAATAGAAAATCAAAGTTTAAAAGAAGTAGAAAATATTAATTAGATATAAATCCATAATGTGTAGTAATAAGTATTATTGCATATTATGGATTTAACTTTTTTAGCTATTGAAAAGTTTTATCAAATATATTTAAATTTTCATATTCTTTAAGTGAAGATAGGATATTAATATATATATAAGAAATAAATTATGAGGGTAGGGTGTAAGAATAGATTAAAAAGAAGTTTATATTGATATATCAAAATAGAAGATTCAATATAAATAAAGATAACATATAAATTTGAGTTAACAAAAATTATATGTTATCTTTATTATTTTATTTATTGCTAATTTGATAATTCAGAATGAGTATTTCTAAATTTATAAACATTATTAATTATAGATATAGCAACTACGTTTATTACTAATTGACTTCCACCGTAGCTTATAAAAGGCATACTTATGCCTAATATAGGTGATAGTGAAAAGTTTGCTAAAATATTTAATATAAATTGAATTGTAAATAATGAACATAGACCACTTACTAATAATTTTCCATAAGTATTTTTAGTATTAATAGAAATAAAGCACATTCTTATAATAAAAGATAATACTAATGCTATAATTATTATCCCTACGATCCATCCAAAACAATAAATTATAGAAGTAAGTACAAATTCCATATTAGAGTCAGGAATAAAATTACTATTAATATTAATGCTATTACCAAATAATGTAGCAGAATTCCTTATAGTATTTAATTGATTATAAATCCATCCAGAACCTTTAGAATCTTTTAATGGGTTTAAAATGCAAAGAATCTATCTTTTCTATAATAAGGACCACTAAAAATGGCTAATGAAAATATAGTAGCAAAAAAACTAAAGGTCATAACTAAATGCTTTGTTTTAAGTCCTGAAATATGCATTACTGTAAATGATGCAATTAAATATATTAATGTTGTAGAAATTGAACTTGTAGCTAAAAATAGCATTGATGGTATAAATACTAAAGTAAAGCCTTTTATTAATGATTTTCTATTATTCCAATTATAACTATCAAAGATTCCTGCAAGAGAAACTATTAATAAAATAGGGGTAATGGTTAAAGTATCAATAGAAAGAGAGCCTATAAATAACCATCGTCTCATACCATTTACATATGGAGAAAGAAAAAGTGTTAGCACAATTAAAATAATATTAAATATATACAGAGAAAGTGAATAGTTTTTTAATTTTCTATAATCAAGCTTTAAGCTTAATAGTGCTAAAACAATGGACACACCTAAAAATACTAATAATTTACCAAAATAATTTGGAGAATAGTCTTCAGTTAATGTAAAAGAATTAAATTGAAGAAATCCTGTAGTTAAAAAACCAAAGAATATTAAAGCACTAGTCATTGTTAAGAGTATCCAATCAGAGTTGCATTTATGAGCTTTATTTAGGTCACGACCAATAACCTCAGCACTTCCCATTTGGAGCAAGGCTTTATCTATTGCAGCGTCTAATGATATACCGCTTTGTATAGAGTCATAAATAATATCTTCAATATGACTCAATAATTCTTCTTTAATTTCAGCATGGACTTTTTTATTTTTTATTAAGCTACAAACTTCATTTATATATTCATTAACTTTAGTATTTTTTACACTAGACATAATTTAGCCTCCCATAAAACACTATTTACTGTGTTGCTAAATAATTTCCATTCAGATTCTTTTTCAAGTAATATACCTTTTCCACATTCAGTAATTTTATAGTATTTTCTTTTTCTAGCACCTGTAGAATTATCCCAATACGCTTCAATGTAATTTGCATTTTCTAAATTATGAAGTATTGGGTAAAGAGTACCTTCCTTAAATGAAAAGATGCCGTTTGAACGGAGTTCTATTTCTTTAATCATTTCATAACCATACATATCTTTACGATTAAGTAAGCTTAATATTAATACTGTAGTACTTCCTTTTAAAAGTTCTTTGTTGATTTTCATAAATTCACCACCATACATTGTAGTTAGATACATAGTATATCTATGTATAATTATATTTGTATATTATGGAAAAGTAAAGCGATGAAAAGATAAAATACAGCAATATACTATTGAAAAATAAAAATAAAGGGTATATTATAATAAGTGAAAATAAATGATAATAAATGAGAATAAATAATAATTGATATGAAAAATAAATCTATGTAGGGAAGAGGATATCTACTTATGTTTATGGAAGAAAGACTAAATGAAATATTAGAAATAATTAAAAGGGATAAGAAGGTTTTAGTTAAAGAGCTAAGTGAAAGATTTAATGTTTCTGAAAGTATGATTCGTAAGGATTTACAAAGGTTAGAGAGTGAAGGCAAGATAAAGAGAACATATGGTGGAGCAATATTAGAAAGAGAGAAGTCTTTTAATGATAATACTATATCAAGAGTTTTCGTTGATTTAGAATCCAAAGAATATCTTGGAAAGTTAGTTTTAGATATTATTGAGGAAAATGATATAATATTTTTAGATATATCTACCACAAATCACACAATTGCAACTATCTTAAAAAGTACAACGAAAAATATTACAGTGATAACAAATATGAATAGAATAGCTATGGAATTTGATCATAATTCTAATATTGATGTAATTTTAATAGGCGGAGAATATAATAAGAAATTAGGTGGAACTATAGGGGCTGGAGCTATAGATCAAATAGGAAAAGTTAGGATAGATAAGGCTTTTATTGGTGTAGGTGGAGTTAATGTAGAAGAGAATTTTATAAGTAACTTTAATTATGATGAATCATTTACTAAAAATAAAATTTTAAAGAATAGCAAGAAAAATTATATAGTAATGAATGATGAAAAATTTTATAAGGATGGTAGTTTTAAGTTTGGAACTTTAGATGATATAAATTATATTATAACAGAAAAGGAACCAGAAGATAGTATTAAAAAAATGTTAGTACAACATGAGGTAAAGATAATATTTTAATTTAATAATAAAAAATATATAGGTAGTTTAATTAAGTAGTAGGAGATGAAGTTATGATTAAATTAATAGCAACGGATATGGATGGAACATTATTAAATAGTAAAAATGAAATACAAGAAGGATTCTATGAAATTTTTAATGAATTAAAAGAAAAGGAAATTATATTTGCAGCTGCTAGTGGAAGACAATATTATAACCTTTTAGAAAGATTTAAAGGCTTAGATAGGTATATGATGTTTATAGCTGAAAACGGAACTTTTGTAGTTTATAAAGGTGAGGAGTTAGTTGTAAATCCGTTAGATATTAATTTAGCTAGAGAAATAATAAAAGTAGTAAGAAATATTGATAATGCTTATGCAATTCTTTGTGGAAAAAACTCTGCATATATTGAAAGTAATGATGAAAGAATAATTGAGCAAACTGAAAAGTATTATGCTAGATATGAAATAGTTGACGATTTAACAAAGGTAGAAGATGAAGTTTTAAAGGTAGCTATTTGTGATTTTGATGGTGCAGAGCATAATAGTAATAGATATTTTGATGATTTTAGAGATAAAACTCAAGTTGCAGTATCAGGTCAGCTTTGGTTAGATATAATGGCTAAAGGGATAAACAAAGGTGTTGCAATAAAAGAAATTCAAGAACAATTAGGAATAAGCTTTGAAGAAACTATGGTATTTGGAGATTACTTAAATGATTTAGAAATGATGGGAAGTGCATATCATAGTTATGCTATGGAAAATGCTCATGATGATTTAAAAAAAGCTGCAAGATTTATAACTAAAAGTAATGATGAAAGTGGCGTTGTACATGCTATAAAAACATTCCTAAACAACTAAATTATAAAAAATTATAACCTTCAGGTAAAGTTAAAACCCTACCTGAAGGTTATAATTTAGCTTATTTACAGTAAAGGTCTGAAGGTTTAACATTTTCTTGAACGTTAACTAATGCTTCTCCAAATCTTTGATAATGAACAACTTCTCTTTCACGTAAGAAGCCTAATATTTTTTTTACTTCAGCATCATCAGTTAAATTTATTAGCCATTCATAAGTTGTCCTAGCTTTTTGCTCAGCAGCCATATCTTCGTGTAAGTCCGCAATTACATCACCTTTTGCTTGAATATAGGTTGCTGTCCAAGGATTACCTGTGGCATCAGTATAAAAGAGAGCTTTTCCATGATCGGCATAATGACCTGCTAAACCTGCAGCTTTAATTTCATCAATTGATGCATTTTCCATTAGTTGATAAACCATAGTTCCTAACATCTCAACATGAGCCATTTCTTCCGTACCTATATCAGTTAATAGTCCCTTAGACTTATTAGTAGGCATTGTGTATCTTTGATTTAAATATCTTAGAGCAGCCCCTAGCTCCCCGTCTGGTCCACCGTATTGAGTAATTAAAAGTTTAGCCATATTTAAATCATTACATTTTAAATTAATTGGATATTCTAATGTTTTTACATAATACCACATAAACTAATCCTCCTTATTATTTTCCCAAGGCCAAGGAGTATCAATCCAAGCTTCAGGATTTTGAATATACGCTGTACCAAAGTTAGTTAAAGGACCATATTCTTGTTCATAATCCCAAATTAACTTTCTTAGTTTTGAAGAAATTAGTTTATAGTCATCTGTTGCATTTTTGCAATTAGGAAAATTATCTAAATACAAATTTAACTCCAAAGAATAAAATTGTAATTTTCTTATTGCTTCTAAACACTCATGTTGATTCATATTTTAGCCTCCTTTGAATACTTAATATCACAATAAGGATTATAAAGATCCTTAAATATGGTTCCAGCATCAAAGGCTGAATTTACATCAAATAAGTTTTGGTAAGGTTGTAAAACTATATTTGCTTTAGCATAAATATTAGGAGAAAAAACTTTAAAAGATTCATAACAGTTTTTCTTATGGTTAGCACAAGCAACATTACAATTTACATCAGAAGTATCGTTTATACAATCGCTGCAGTCAATACAGTCATTGTTTCTTTCATAGTACATAATAGTATATCCCTTCGTAAAATTATCTCAATAATACTTTATGTAGAAATACAAAAAAATGTGTAGAAATAAAAATAAAAATAAAAATAAAATAAGCTATAGTACACTCCGAATATACTATAGCTTATTTCATTTATTTTTAAGAGAGATATATAATTATGGTTGCATATATTTACTAATAATTAAACAAATGAGGAAAAGGAATGTGGCTAAAATTTGGTAAAAGTAGTAGCTGTAAAATATGCAACCATAAATGGAGATAGCTAAAATAAATATTAAATTTATAGAATCAAATAGCTACATTTTCGATTATATCCATATTGTAAGATAATATACAAAAAATAAAAATAAAATTAAATTATTTTACTTTCTTTATGCCCACAACAATCACACTTGAAATAAATTTTTCCATGAACTTTGTTATCATAACCATATTCATATTCTTTCATTTCTTCTCCACAAATGGGACAAGTGAATTTTAATATTTCTTTTTTGTTATACATTTTAATTCTCCTTTGCAACAAACTATAAGTATAAAATTATTGTAATAAATAATTTTATACTTATACTTGTAATAGCAATTTTAAATTATATTAATATTTAAATTATATAAGTTTAAGGTTTATTATGAAGTGAAATTTTAAAAAATGCAAGAAATATTAAAAATATTTCATAATAATATATATTTTTAATATAAAAGCTTTATTAATAAGTGAAAAATAAAATTAATTACATAAAGAGTTGCAAAAGGTGTAAAAATATAAATTGATTATTTTTATATTTAGTGTACAATATTAATTTATAAGAGGAAAAATTATACCAAAGAAAACTAAAATAGAAAGAGTTGAAAAAGATGGAATTAAAATTTAATATTTTTGAAACAATGGCTTTGGTAACAGCAGTATATTATTTAGGGAAATATTTAAGAACGAAGATTAAATTTTTATCAAAGTATTGTATACCAGCCCCGGTAGTTGGAGGACTAGTGTTTGCTATAATAACATTAATATTAAAGTTAACTAATATAGCAACTATAAGTATGGATACTACACTTCAAAATTTATTTATGACTGCGTTTTTTGCAAGTGTGGGATTTACAGCTAGTCTTAAAATATTAAAAAATGGTGGAATTAAGGTTGCTATATTTTTAGGGCTTGCCATACTTTTAATTATATCTCAAGATATAGTTGGGGCTACTTTAGCAAAGTTATTTAATTTAAATCCTTTATTAGGATTATGTACTGGCTCTGTTTCAATGATAGGAGGTCATGGAACAGCAGGCTCTTTTGGACCATTATTAGAAGAGCTTGGAGTTAAGGGGGCAACTACTGTTTCCTTTGCATCAGCAACTTTTGGATTAGTAATGGGAAGCTTCATTGGAGGTTTTGTAGCTAAGAGTTTAATAGATAACAATAACTTAAAAACACCAAAAGAATCTCATGATAAGGAAATTCCTTTAAGTGATTTCCATGAAGACAATCAAGCACTTCTTTGTCAAAAAAGACTTATGAAAGGTTCAGCATTTCTTTTTATTTCAATGGGAATTGGGTCAGTTATTTCAGGCTTCATTCAAGATAGTGGATTAACATTCCCTTCATATATAGGGGCAATGATAGCTGCTGCTGTTATAAGAAATTTCTGTGATATAAGAAAGATAGAAATTGAAGAAAAAGAGATAGAGGTAATAGGAAATATTAGTTTAGGATATTTTTTATGTATAGCATTAATGGGATTAAAGCTTTGGGAATTGTTTGATTTAGCACTTCCACTTGTAGTAATGCTTGTAGCACAATCATTACTTATGGCTATGTTTGCATATTTTATTACATTTAAAGTAATGGGTAAAGATTATGATGCAGCAGTATTTGCATCTGCAAATTGTGGTTTTGGAATGGGAGCAACACCTAATGCTGTAGCTAACATGGATGCATTAAGTACAAAATATGGTTTTGCACCAACACCTTATTTTGTTGTTCCAATTGTAGGAGCACTTTTTGTTGATTTTGTAAATTCAGCAGTAATAACTTTGTTTGTAAATATACTTAGTTAAGAATATATATATAGTGAATAGATTATATTAAAATAGAAATATAAATAGTTAAAGTGTTATAAAATTTAATTATTTATACATAGTTTTGATATAATCTATTTTTTTATAAATATAAAATTTTTAGTTTTACTTGTGAAGTTTTTTATTTGTGTATTTTAAATATCAATATATTGGTATAATAAGATAATAAATAAAGTTTAATTAGAAGGTGATTAAAATGTACAAAAAGCAAATTGAAGAATATTTTAACTTGCATAAAGATAAAATGTTAGAGGATATCTGCAAAATACTAAGAATAAAAAGTGATAGGCAAGAGGCTAAAGAAGGTATGCCTTTTGGAGAAGGTGTAGTAAAGGCTTTAGAAGAGTCATTAAAGATGGCTGAAAATATGGGATTTAAAACTAAAAATTATGATAATTATGTAGGAACTATTGATTTTAATGATAAAGAAAAGGCTTTAGATATATTAGCCCACTTAGATGTAGTTCCAGCAGGTAATGAATGGACAGTTACTAATCCTTATGAGCCATTAATAAAAGATGGTAAGTTATATGGAAGAGGATCTGCTGATGATAAGGGCCCTGCAATAGTGGCTTTATATGCATTGAAAGCAGTTAAGGATTTAAATATACCTTTAAATAAAAATGTTAGATTAATATTAGGAACTGATGAAGAATGTGGAAGTTCTGATATTGAATATTATTATAATATTGAAAAAGAAGCACCTATGACATTTTCGCCAGATGCGGATTTCCCAGTGATAAATGTTGAAAAGGGAGGATTAAAAGGAAACTTTAATTCAAACTTTAAAGAAGATGAAACGCTTCCTAGGGTTACTTCTATAAATTCAGGAGTTAAAGTTAATGTTATTCCAGATAAAGCAAATGCAGTAGTTGAAGGATTAAGCAAAGATATAATATTAGAATACTGTGATAAAGCTACAAATAAAACTAAAGTAAACTTCACTGTTACTGAAGAAAATAATAAGTGTATAATAAATGCTAATGGAGTAGGTGGTCATGCCGCTTATCCAGAAAGTGCAAATAATGCATTAACTGCAATATTAGAATTGTTATCATCTATGCCATTTGCCAAAAGTCAGGGGTTTAACAAGATATGTGCTATAAGTAAACTATTACCTCATGGTGATTATAAAGGAAAAGGTATTGGTGTTAAGATGAGTGATGAAATATCAGGTGAATTAACTTTATCATTCACTATTTTTGAATATAATACTACAAGCTTAAAGGGAACTTTTGATTGTAGAGCACCACTTTGTGCAAATGATGAAAATTTAAGAGATGTTATAGATAAGAATTTAAGTGATAATGATATTACACTAGAACCTTGTCATGTATTTGAAGGGCATCATGTAGATGAAAATTCAGAATTTGTTCAAACTTTATTAAAATGCTATGAGATGTATAGTGGTAAAAAAGGTGAATGTATTGCAATAGGAGGAGGTACTTATGTGCATCACTTAAAAAATGGAGTTGCATTTGGATGTACAATGCCTGGAACTGATAACAATATGCATGGAAATGATGAATTTGCAGTTATAGATGAGCTTATACTTAGTGCTAAAATATTTACACAAGCAATTATTGAACTTTGTAGCTAGGATAAGCTCTAAATTTAACTTTTGATTACTATTTAGATTATCTAAATTAAAGCTTAATCATCACTTAGTTGGAGGTAAACTGTAGATGAATTTTACTGAGGTAAAAATAGAAATATATGTTCCTATAGAATTTGTAGAAGTTTTAAGAAATGGATTAAATGAAATAGGAGCATGTAAGATAGGAGATTATGATAATTGTGCTTCAATAACAGAAGTATTAGGATATTGGAGATCGCTAGATGGTGCCAATCCGTATAATGGAACTATAGGAGAAATTTCAGAAGGAAAAGAATGCAAAATGGAAGTGCGTTGTAAAATTGAATATGTAAAAAATGCAATAAAGGTTATAAAAAAAGTTCATCCTTATGAAGAGCCTGTTTATAATATAGTACCGTTATTAAATAATATATTTGAATAAAAGTAAATTTGTTATATTATTGAATTAAAGCAATATTTTCTATATAAAGGAGACAAAAGAATGAAAGCTTATGAAAGATTAATAAAATATGCAAAGATATATACAACTTCTGATCCAGCATCAGAAACAGTTCCTTCAAGTAAAAGACAATTTGATTTAGCTAATATATTAGTAGAAGAAATGAAAGAAATAGGAATTGCAGATGCTAGAGTTGATGATACTTGTTATGTTTATGGAAGTATTCCAGCAACTCCAGGATATGAAAGTAAGCCTAGTATAGGACTTATAGCTCATGTTGATACTGCTCCAGCAGCACCAGGAGAAAATGTAAATCCTCAAGTTGTTGAAAATTATAATGGGGAAGATTTAACTCTTTTAAATGGAACTGTTTTATCAGTAGAAAAATTTCCACACTTAAAGAATTTAAAGGGAAGAACTTTAATTACTACAGATGGAAATACTCTTTTAGGTGCTGATGATAAGGCTGGTATTGCTGAAATAATGACAGCTTGTGAAAGAATAATAAATGAAAATATTCCTCATGGAAAGATATGTATAGGCTTTACTCCAGATGAGGAAATTGGTAGAGGTGCTCATAAGTTTGATGTTAAAAATTTTGGGGCTGACTTTGCTTATACTATTGATGGGGGAATAGAAGGAGAAATTTCTTATGAAAACTTTAATGCATCAGCAGCAAAGATTGAAATTCATGGAGTTTCTGTTCATCCAGGTTCAGCTAAAAATACAATGATTAATGCAACTTATGTAGGTATGGAATTTGATTCTATGCTACCAAAAGGAGAAAGACCAGAGCATACTGAAGGGTATGAAGGTTTTTATTATTTAGATAGCTTTAACGGAAATACAGATCATGCAACATTAACATATATTTTAAGAGATCATGATGCTTGTAAGTTAGAATCTAAAAAAGCTACTATGGAATTAATAGCAAAATTATTAAATGAAAAATATGGCGAAGGTAGAGTTAAATTAACAATTACAGATCAATATAAGAATATGGTTGAACATGTTAAGCCTTGTATGCATTTAATTGATAATGCTATAGATGCTATGAAATCATTAAATGTAACTCCAGTAATTGAGCCAATTAGAGGTGGAACTGATGGAGCAACACTTAGCTATATGGGATTACCTTGTCCTAACTTAGGAACTGGTGGATATGCATTCCATGGTGAATATGAGCATATTACAGTAGAGGGTATGGATATTGCTACAAATATAATAATTGAGATTTTAAAAAGATATGCTAAATAATTTTATGTAATTAGTATTAGCTTAAAAGCAGAGTAGATAAAATACTCTGCTTATTTTTATGTTAAAATTTAAAATGAGGTGAAGTTTTTATGAGGAGAATAATTGTTATAGGAGGTGGTGGAGCTGGAAAATCAACTTTTTCACGTGAACTTTCTAGGAAATTAGATATACCATTATATCATTTAGATAAAATTTTTTAGAACAAAGGATGGGTGGGAACGCCAAAAGAAAAATTTGATGAAAAAATTAAATAGATGTACTGATAAAAATGTGATAATTCTTAATAATAAAAAAGAAGTTAAAGATTTTATAGAAAGGTAAGTTTTAAGTAAATTATATTTAAAATATTAATAATATATGGATAAAATAGTTTAAATTATGATATTATCAAAAAGGTAATATTATAATTTGAATTATTATACAATAGATAAAAATATAAGGACTATTTATATATTTTAAGTAAATAGCATTAGCGAGGTGAAACATGATTAACTTTGATTATAAGGGGCTAACTGGAGATATAGTTACAAGAGATGATTTTGAATATGAGGAATGTAGGAAAGCGTGGAATAGAGCTATTGAAAAATACCCATTAGTAATAGTGTATTGTTATACTGAGGTAGATATAAAAAATGCTATAAATTTTGCAAAGGTTAATAAATTAAATGTAAGAATAAGAAGTGGTGCACATCATTATGAGGGATATTCTACAGGAAATGATATTATTGTTATTGATATTAGTAGAATGAATGGAATTTACATAGATGAGGAAAAAGGAATAGTAGCTATTGAAGCTGGAGTTCGTAATAGGGAGTTATATGAGCTTACAGGACAAATGGGATATCCTTTTCCTGGAGGCGGATGTCCAACGGTTGGTGTAGTGGGATTTACACTAGGTGGAGGCTGGGGATATTCAGCTAGAATGTTAGGACTTGGTTGTGATAATTTAATTGAAGCAGAAGTTATAAATTTTAAAGGCGAGACATTACTTTGTAATAAAAGCTGTAATGAAGATTTATTTTGGTCTTTACGAGGCGGTGGTGGAGGAAACTTTGGTATAGTTACTTCTATGACATTTAAATTGCCACAAAAAATAGAAATGGCAACATTAGTAGAAATTGATTTTCAAAATATAGACATTGAGGAAAATATAAAACTAATAGAAGTTTGGCAAGAAAAATATAAAACTTTAGATAAAAGAGCAAATTTTAAGCTTGCTATGTATAATTCAAGTGAAAGAGGAATTGGAGTAAAGATAGTAGGGTTGTTTTATGGAAATAAAGAAGAAGCAAATGAAGTTTTAAAACCTATTAAAGATATAGTTAGTTGTGGAAGTTATAATTTAAGATATATGACAGTCCTTGAAGCTAACAGAATAATTCAAGATAGTCATCCAGATTATGAAAGATATAAAAGTTCAGGAAGATTCGTATATAGAGATTATAGTAGAGAAGAGATTATGAATCTTTTAAAAATAATAGAAAATAGAGCCGAAGGGGCAACTTATACTGCTATTACTTTTTATGGGTTAGGTGGAGCTATCAAGAATGTGGGTAAAGAGGATACCGCATTTTATCATAGGGATGCAAGGTTTATCTTAGGTTTCCAATCAGTTTGGGAAGAAGCTAAATATGCACCTACAAATAGAGACTGGATTGTAAAAAACTTAAAGTATATAAAATCTATAACAAAAGGAGCTTTTGTTAATTTTCCTTGTGCCGAGCTTGATGATTATGAAGAAGAGTATTATGGAAAAAACTCTAAATTATTAAAGCTTGTAAAAGAAAAATATGATAAAAGTGATTTTTTCAACTTTGAACAAGATATTAGAATTGAAAATAAATTACAATATAATTTTGTTGTGAGATAATAATGTAATATAGCTGTATAAAGATAACTATAAAAAATTTAAATAATTTGAATAATAAGGTTTCTTATAAATTAGAGAGAAGAGTATATATATTTGTATAATAAACAAATATATATCAGACTGCTGACAAAGTGTCAGTAGTCTTTAATTTTATACAAATATGTAATATAATTTAAAATATATTAATTTATT
>NZ_JAJKGM010000018.1:0-66324 GCF_021412605.1 Clostridium celatum | reverse complement strand
GCCGTGTACCAGACCGGTACGCACGGTGGTGTGAGAGGACGGAAAATAAAATAATTATTTTCCTCCTACTCGATTTAGTTAATAATACATATGTTTAATTTATAACATTTACTGAAAGAGTGGAGTATATTAAAAAAAATATTGGTAACTACATAGACACTTAAAAATTTTTTATATATAATTAAAGTCAAATAAGGTCAAAGTGTTTAGGAAGGTGAAATTATGGCAAGAATTTCAGATATAATAGCAGATTTTATTAACTGTATGATTAATGATAAAAATGATAAGGAGGTAATTATACAGAGAAATGAATTAGCAGATAAATTTAATTGTGCACCATCTCAAATAAATTACGTATTAACAACTAGATTTACTATAGAAAAGGGATATGTAATTGAAAGCAGAAGAGGTGGTGGAGGTTATATCATAATTAAAAAAATTGATTATGATAGTAAATCAAAAAGATTAGAGTTATTAAATGAAGCTATAGGAAATAGTTTAACTTATAATGCTGCATTATCTATTATTGAGCATTTATATGAAAGTAAATTTATTACTAGAAAAGAATTTGAATTAATAAAAATATCAATTAATGATAGAACATTATCTTCTGCAGAAAATAAAAATATAATTAGGGCAGAAATGTTAAAGGGTATGATAACGGTAATTTTATCATAATAATTATATATAGGGCTCATCATTAGTTAGAAAATACAATAGCAAAAACAATTCATATCTACGCAGTATAATAATTAAAACTATATATTATTAGTTAATGTATGGAGGTGACAGTATGATATTTGGGAGGTTTACAGAAAGAGCACAAATTATATTAGTTGAGGCTCAACAAGAGTCTCAAAATTTTAAACACGGGTATATTGGTACAGAGCATGTGCTATTAGGCATATTAAAAGAAAATGGATATGCAGGTCAATTACTAATAAGTAAGGGTGTTACAATAGATAAAGTGAGAAAGATGACTGAAGATTATTTAGGCTTTGGTGATGACGAAATATCTACAGGTGAAATGTTACTAACTCCAAGAGCAAAGAGATTATTTGATGATAGTTTAGAGATAGCAAGAAAGTATGGAAATAGTTTTATTAATCCAGAGCATATATTATTAGCATTAATAAATGAAGGTGAAGGTGTTGCTTATACTATTCTTACAAGTTGTAAAGTAGATTTTTCTTCACTTAAATTAGAGCTAGATAAGTATATACACGGTAATGAATTCAAGGAAAATAAAAAATCAACTCCAAAAGAAAAGAAGCAAAATAAAACTCCTGTTTTAGATCAATATAGTAGGGATTTAACTCAATGTGCAAGGGAAGAAAAGTTAGACCCTGTTATAGGAAGGGACAAAGAAACGCAAAGAGTTTTAGAAATATTGTGTAGAAGAATTAAAAATAACCCATGTTTAATAGGTGAACCAGGAGTAGGAAAAACAGCTATAATAGAAGGATTAGCTCAAAGAATGGTATCTGGAGATATTCCAGAAGGTTTAAAGGATAAAAGATTATTAGTTTTGGATATTACAGCAATGGTAGCTGGGGCAAAATATAGAGGGGAATTTGAAGAACGTCTAAAAAAAGTAATGAATGAACTAAAAAATGAAGAAGATATTATTATATTCATAGATGAGATCCATACAATAGTTGGAGCTGGTGGAGCAGAAGGTGCTATTGATGCATCGAATATATTAAAACCTGCATTAGCTAGAGGAGAAATAAAGTGTATTGGAGCAACTACTATTGATGAATATAGAAAGCATATTGAAAAGGATGCTGCATTGGAGAGACGTTTTCAAACAGTCAATGTAGAACAACCAACTAAAGAAGAAACTTTAAATATTCTATTTGGATTAAGAGATAAGTATGAATCACATCATAAAGTTAAAATTACCGATGGTGCATTAAAGATGGCTGTTGAATTGGCAGATAGATATATTACAGATAGATATATGCCAGATAAAGCAATAGATTTAATAGATGAAGCAGCAGCAAAGGTAAGAATATCTAGATTAACTTTGCCACCAGAAATTAAACAAAAAGAGCTTGATATAGAAAAGGTTATAAATGAAAAAGAAGATACTATTAGAAATCAAGATTTTGAAAAAGCGGCAAGATTAAGAGATAAAGAAAAACAACTAAAAGAAGAATTTGAAGTGATAAAGGAAGAGTGGAGAACTCATAGTTGTACTGAAGTTCAAATAGTAGATGAAGATGATATAGCAACTGTTGTATCAATATGGGCTAAGGTTCCTTTAGAAAAGCTGACAGAAAAGGAATCTGACAAATTATTAAAATTAGAAGAATTACTAAAAAGTAGGGTTATTGGTCAAGATGAAGCAATAAAGGCTTTAACAAGAGCAGTAAAGAGAGCTAGAGTAGGACTTAAAAATCCTAATCGACCAATAGGAACTTTTATATTTTGTGGACCAACAGGAGTTGGAAAAACAGAGCTATGTAATGTATTAGCAGAAGTTATGTTTGGGAAAAGTGCTAATTTAATTAGAGTAGATATGTCAGAATATATGGAAAAGCATTCTGTTTCTAGACTTATTGGAGCTCCTCCAGGATATGTAGGATATGAAGAAGGCGGACAGCTATCAGAGGCTGTTAGAAGGAAACCTTATTCTGTAGTTTTATTAGATGAAATAGAAAAAGCTCATCCAGATGTATTTAATATTTTACTTCAAATTATGGAAGATGGAAGATTAACAGATGGAAAAGGTAAAGTTATAGATTTTAAAAATACTATAATAATAATGACTTCAAATGTAGGGGCAGATAAAATTAAGAAACAAAGAGTCATGGGATTTTCCAGTGATGATACTGCAAACGAAACTCAGTATGAAAAAATGAAAAATATGATTTTAGAAGAATTAAAAACAGCATTTAAACCAGAGTTTTTGAATAGAGTAGATGATATAATTGTATTCAATCAATTAAAGAAGGAAGATACATTAAAAATAGTAAATATAATGCTAAAGGATACTATTGAAAGATTAAAGATGAAGAATATAGATCTTATTTATGATGAGGATTTAAATAACTTTTTGATAGAAAAAAATAAAAATCTTGAGTTTGGGGCAAGACCGTTAAGAGGAATAATTAATAGAGAGATAGTTGATAAGTTAAGTGATGAACTTCTTAAGGGAGAAATTAAGATAGGAGATAAACTAAAAGTGGAATGTAAGGATGAAAGTTTAAAGTTTTCTCATCAATAGAACTTAAAGATAAAACTAATATTTTTTATTTATTAATGAAATAGAATTTAAAAAATATAGGTTTAAAAATATAATAAAAAAATTAAGGGTATAGATTTAAATTATTTTTATCTATACCCTTAATTTTTTTATTAAACAAGTTAAGGATTAATTTTATTAATAACTATAAAAGGTTTAATAATAATTTTACTATGTAAGTAATTGATAATAACTAAGATACTAAAAATTAAATTCTATTTAATAATATTTTCATCATCTAAATTAGAATTAATAATCATATTTTCTAAAGAAGAATCAAAATAAGTACTATTGAGATTGCTAGTTAGAGTTTTAGGTTTATAGTTATTTAATATGTTTTTTGAAGGTATATTATCATAATAAGATTTATCTATCAAAATACCAACTCCTTACTTTTAATATTCATAGCATTTCCAAATTATAAAAAAATATTCATAAAAATAAAAACAACTGGTATAGACAACTATATATATATATATTATAATAGCGTTGGGAGTGATAATAATGATAGATAAAAATAGTCCTATACCAGTATATTATCAGTTAAAAAATGATTTAACTAAAAAAATTGCTAATGGGGTATGGAAGGCTGGAGAATGTATTTCTAGTGAAAGAGAACTATGCGAGATATATGAAGTTAGTAGAATGACTATTAGACAAGCAATTGGAGAATTAGTTCAAGAAGGAATATTAACTAGAAAAAAGGGTAGAGGAACTTTCGTATGTGAACAAAAAGTAAAACAAAAGGATATGATGAGTTTTACAGAAATTATAAAACATATAGGAAAAACTTTAGAAACTAAAGTAGTTAAGTTCGAGATTATTGATACTCCAGATGATTTACAAGATATCTTTATGTTGGACAAACTATATGAAATAAAGAGAAAAAGAATAGTTGATAATGAATGTATAGCAGTAGAAACTGTATTTATTCCAGTGGATTATTGTGGACATATAAATGAAGAAATGCTAACAGGATCTTTATATAAGATATTAGAAGGCTTTGGATATGTAATTAATAATTCTAATTCAGCTATTAATGCTGTTTGTGCAGATGATGAAATAAAAGAATTATTAGAATGTGAAGCGAATTCGCCTGTACTAAAAATAACAAGTAAAACTTTTACAAATACAGATAAACTTTTATTTTTAGAAGAGGCATTATATAAATCAGATAAATTTAGTTTAATAGTAAACATTTCAAGGAAAGAGGGAGAAATATTATGAAATTAATAGTTGTTGAGAATTATGAAGAATTAAGTAAAGTAGCGGCTCAAGAGTACGCAAATGTTATTAAGGAAAATCCTAAGGCTGTTTTAGGTCTAGCAACTGGTGGATCACCAATAGGAATGTATAAAGAATTAATAAAAATGTATGAAAATAAAGAATTAGATTTTTCTAATGTTACAACAGTAAATTTAGATGAGTATGTAGGATTAAATCCAGAACATGAACAAAGTTACAGACATTTCATGAATGAAAATTTATTTAAGCATATAAATGTAGATATAACAAAAACTTTTGTGCCAAATGGATTAGCAGAAGATTTAGCTGCTCAATGTAAAGAGTATGATGAAAAGATTAAAGAATTAGGTGGAATAGATGTTCAATTATTAGGAATAGGTAATAATGGACACATTGCATTTAATGAACCAGATACTGAATTATCAGCAGGAACTCACGTAATATCTTTAACTCAAAACACAATTGAAGCAAATGCAAGATTCTTTGATAATATTGACGATGTACCAAAGACTGCTATAACTATGGGTGTAGGTGGAATAATGAAAGCAAAGAAAATTATTCTTATTGCATCAGGAGAAAGTAAAGCAGAAGCAATCAAAGGAATATTCTCAGGAAAGATAACTACAGAAAATCCAGCATCAATGTTACAAATGCATAGAGATGCAGTAGTAATAGTTGATAAAGATGCTGCAAAATTATTAAATTACTAATATAAACTTAGTAAAATATTAGTGTTATAAAGAAAAAAATTAAAAAGTATAAACCATAGAAATTAGAGATAATTCTATGGTTTATTTTTATATATTTTATATTTTAAGTATGTTATATTATATAGAGTATATTTGAATTTAAGTAAGAGTAGAAATTGTATATTTTGTTACTCGAACTTACTCATTCGACGAATAGAGAACGAGTTTCGTATTATAATAGATTAAAGAGTGGTGAAAAAATGGCAAAGATAAAAACTATATTTACTTGTCAGGAATGTGGATATGAATCACCAAAATGGATGGGAAAATGTCCTGATTGTAGTAAGTGGAATACATTTGAAGAAGAACAACAGGTAGTTCAAAATAAAAATGTAAAGGAAGCTATTAGAGTAAGGCAGATATCAAGAAAACCTATCAAAAAATTATCGGAAGTAACATCTAGTAAAAGTGATAGAATAATAACAGGAATAAATGAATTTGACAGAGTTATGGGTGGAGGAATTGTTAAAGATTCAATTACAATCATAACAGCAAGACCAGGTGCAGGGAAATCAACACTTTTATTACAAGTAGCTGATAGTATAGCTCAAAAAGGGCATAAGGTTATATATGCATCAGGAGAAGAAAGCGATAGTCAAATTAAAAATAGAGCAGATAGAATACTGAATAAAATTCATGATAATATTTGGGTTGTTCAAGAAACTAGTATGGATAATGTGGTAGATGCAATTAATGAAGTAGATCCAGATTTAGTAATTATAGATAGTATACAAACTTTTACTATGGAAGCATCTCTTCCAGCTAGAGCAGGATCCCCAACTCAGACAATGGAGTGTGCAAATGAACTTTTAAGAATAGCTAAAGATGATAAGAGACAGAGAGCTGTAATTATAGTTGGGCAGATGACTAAGGCAGACGAACTTGCTGGACTTAGAGCTTTAGAACATTTAGTTGATACAGTTTTAATAATTGAGTGTGATACCGATGAAGAACTTAGAGGGCTTGTTAGTTCTAAAAATAGATTCGGAAGTACTGGAGAAACAGGATTTTTTCAAATGTCTGAAAAAGGTATGATGTCTATTGATAATCCATCAGAATTTTTTATGACAAAGAGAGAAGAGGGTGAAGTAGTTTCGGGCAGTACATTAACAGTGATAAAGGAAGGATCGAGGCCTATAATTACAGAGGTGGAAAGTCTTGTGTCTAAAACTTTTACTCCATATCCAACAAGAATAGGAGAGACATTAGGAAAAGATAAACTTAATACGTTGATTTCTATTCTAGAGCAAAGAGGTGGAATTAATCTTTATGATAAAAATGTAATTATAAAGACTACTGGAGGAATGCGAATAAAGGAACAGGGAATTAACCTAGCCGTTATTATGAGCATTGTCTCATCTGTTAAACAAAGAGGAATAGAGGCTAATATTGCATTTATAGCAGATGTAGGTCTTACAGGAGAACTGAAAAAAGTTCCGTCTATTGAAACTAGAGTAAAAGAGTTAGCTAGAATGGGATTTAAAAAAGTTTATGTAGCCAAAGACTCTTTTTCAAGAGATGTAAAAATTCCTAATATAAAGATAATGGCATTAAAGACATTGAATGATGTAATAGCTGACGTATATAGATAATATTTTAAAATAAAAATAGGTGATTAATATGAGAATTAAGGATGATAATGAGATAAAAAATATATTAAAAATTGTTAGTCCTGGTACAAATTTGAGAGAGGGATTAGAGAATATATTAAGAGCAAAGACTGGTGGCTTAATTGTTTTAGGTGATTCGGATGAAGTGATGGAAATCGTAGACGGTGGTTTTAATATAAATGCAGAATATACACCAGCATATATATATGAGCTTGCAAAAATGGATGGAGCGATAGTTTTAAGTGAGGATTTAAAAAAGATAGTTTGTGCGAACGCACAATTACTACCAGATCCATCTGTTACAACTTATGAGACAGGAACAAGACATAGAACGGCTCAGAGAATTGCCAAACAAACAGATACTATAGTAGTAGCTATATCACAAAGAAGAAATATAATAACTATATATAAAGGTGATATTAAATATATTCTTCAAGATAGTAGTGTTATTTTAGCTAGAGCTAATCAAGCTATTCAAACCCTAGAAAAATACGTTAATGTATTAGAGCGTGTTATTAATAATTTAAATATATTAGAGTTTCAAGATTTAACTACAGTTTTTGATGTTGTAACAGCAATACAAAGAACAGAAATGGTAATGAGAATTGTAGAAGAAATAAAGAGGTATATTTTAGAGTTAGGAAATGAAGGTAGATTAATTTCTATGCAACTTAATGAATTAATAAGGTATATAGAAAGAGATGGTATCTTATTAATAAGAGATTACTGTGTAAGAAATGATGACTATAATAATATATATAAAGAAATACAAAAATTAAATGCTGAGGAATTAGTAGATTTAGATACTATAGCAAAGGTACTTGGATTTGGAGGAGTATCATTAGTAGATACTTTAATTTCTCCAAAAGGATATAGAGTTTTATTCAAAATACCTAGAATACCAACTAATGTAATAGAGAATTTAATTAAGCATTTTAAAGAATTAAAGTATGTAATAAGTGCTAGTAGTGAAGAATTAGATCAAGTAGAAGGTATTGGAGAGGCTAGAGCAACTGCTATAAGAAGTGGTCTTAAAAGAATAAAAGAACAAATATATTTGAAAAAAGAAATATAATAAAGTGAATATTAATAATTTTAAATGGCGAAAATATAAAAGCAGGTATAAGTTTATACCTGCTTTAGTGTTTATCTAAAAGTGAATTTACCTAATGTAGTTATTTTATCGTTTTCTTTAAGTAGAACATCATATAAGTTTATGTCTAAAAGATTACATAGTGAAGTAAGGTAAAATAAATTGTTCCCAATTTCACGCTCAATTACTTCACGGCAATTATCACAAAGGCATCCATCAATGTGAGTTTTTAAACAATTAGATAAGCTTTCCAGTGAGTTGTCGTCTTTTGGCAAACATTGTTTAGATGCGTTTATTTTAATACAACCACAATTAGTAACAGCTTTAGCTACAGCTCTATTAACTCTAGCACTAGATTCAGTATATTTAGTTAAAACATCTAGAATACTTTTATGCCTTAGTAAAGATTCACTGATATCGTTTTGAAAACTATCAAATATAATATCCTTCATTTACTTCAACTCCTTAGAAATAATATATTCTTTATTTAATTATAAGTATTTTCAGACAATTTTGTCAATACAAGCCTTGAAGACGTTGTTTAATATTATAATAAACAACATGGCTACACATTCATAGGGGGTATTTCTATAAATTTATTTTCAAAATTATAAATACTAGTATATGAATATTATGGTATAATAGATATGATTATTTAATAATAAACAAAAGATAAGTATTATATAAAATATAAAAATAAGCATATTAAATATATAAACATATTATTTAGTATACATAAAAGTAGGAGGTGAAAAAGTGTTTAAAAAAGGACTAAAAATTATATTCACTCTTTTAGGATTAATACTTGGATATGTTATTGGGGAAGGAATATTAGCTGTTGTAAAAAACTTTAATATAAAATTTTTACAAGGCCCAATCAGCATAACAGTATTTTATATTTTTTGTATTTTACTATTTGGAATTATTTTTTATTTTATTTCTCCTTGGATATATAAAACAATTTCATCTATTATAGATAGAATTGGAAAGAGTGTTCAAAATTTAAGTGTTACAGAATTACTATATGGTACAGGGGGAACACTAGTTGGACTGACAATTGCATCTTTTATAGGGTTGCCTATTTCTGGAATATTTAAAAGTGTACACCCTGCAATAGGACCTATAATACTTGTTTTACTTGAATTAATTGCTGCTATTATTTGTGCAGAAATAGCTATAAAAAAGAAAGATGAAATTTCTTCAACATTTTCAATAATGAAGAAGTCTAATAGTAAGGAAAAGAAAAGTAAGGGATTAAATAAAAGTAATGCTAAGGTTTTAGATACGTCAGTAATTATTGATGGAAGAATATTTGATTTATGCAAAACGGGATTTATAGAAGGAACTTTAGTGATTCCAAGTTTTGTGTTAGATGAACTTAGACATATATCGGATTCTTCTGATGGATTAAAGAGAAATAGAGGAAGAAGAGGATTAGATATATTAAATAAGATTCAAAAAGAATTAGATATTGAGACTCAAATCTGGGAAGGTGATTTTAAAGAAATTGCTGAAGTTGATGCTAAATTATTAAAGCTTGCACAGACATTAGGTGGAAAAGTAATAACAAATGACTTTAACTTAAATAAGGTAGCAGAATTTCAAAGAGTTCCAGTGCTTAATATAAATGAGTTAGCAAATGCAATTAAACCAGTTGTTCTTCCAGGTGAAGAAATGAAAGTCATAGTTATAAAAGATGGTAAGGAATCAACTCAGGGAGTTGCATATCTTGATGATGGAACTATGATAGTAGTTGAAGGTGGACGAAAGTTTATTGGAGAAGAAATATTTGTAGTAGTGACTTCTGTGCTTCAAACAGCAGCAGGAAGAATGATTTTTGCAAAACCTAGAGATAATTAAAGGAGAATTTATATGATAAGTGCTATTATATTAGCAGGAGGAAAAGGTAAAAGAATGGGTGCTTCTGTAAGTAAACAGTTTATAGAACTTAAAGGAAAGCCTATTATTTATTATACTATTAAGAAATTTGAAGAAAATAAAAATATAGATAATATAGTAGTAGTATTACCTCCTGATGAAGTATCATATTTTAAAGAAGAAATTTTAAAAAAGTATTCTTTAAAAATAGATAAAATAGTGCTTGGTGGTACAGAAAGGCAAGATTCTGTATATAATGCGCTTAAAAGCATAGCAGATACAGAAACAGATATAGTTCTTATTCATGATGGAGCAAGACCTTTTATTTCTAATAGAATAATAAATGATGGAATAAAGTATGCAAATGAATATGGAGCAGCAGCTCCAGGTGTTATGCCTAAGGATACAATTAAAGTTAAAAATGAAAATAACTTTTCAATTAATACACCAGATAGATCAAGTTTAGTTGCAATTCAAACACCACAAGTATTTAAATATAAAGAAATTTTAAAATGTCATGAAAAAGTAAAGGTAAACAAGGAAGTAGTTACGGATGATACTATGGTAGTTGAAAAATATGGTTATAAAGTTTATCTTTATGAGGGAGAATATACAAACATTAAAGTTACAACACCAGAAGATTTAATTTTAGGAGAAATGCTAATTTAAAATTAAATTACAGTATATTGACAGAGTTTTACTAAAGATTATATAATAAAATAATCAAAAAATAATTAGTAAAGCATTGAAGAAGAATAGTAGAAATCGCCTTATTCAGAGAGAAAATCCATAGGCTGTAAGATTTTCAAATAGATTTTGAACCAGCTTCTGAGTTGTAGGTAAAAACTATCGGTTTAACACCGTTATCATTATTAGAGCACAAATTTAGGTGGTACCGCGGATATAAGTTCGCCCTAATTATATATTAGGGCGAACTTTTTTAATTACTAATTATTGATTTAGAAAAAGTTAACTAAAAAGTAAGAACTAATAACTCTTAGATAGTTACATAGTATAGTAGTTAAATAATATGAAAATTATAATATTAAATACAACAAATGGAGGAACAAATTATGAAGATGTCAAATATGTTAGTATCAACTTTAAGAGAAGTGCCAGCAGAAGCAGAAATAGATAGCCACAAGCTTATGCTTAGAGCTGGAATGATAAGAAAGATGGCTGCTGGAGTATATAACTATATGCCAATAGGTCTTAAAGTTTTAAAGAACATTGAAGAAATAGTTAGAGAAGAAATGAATGAAGCAGGAGCTCAAGAATTTTTAGCATCAGCAGTATTACCAGCAGAATTATGGCAAGAGTCAGGTAGATGGGATGTTTATGGAGATGAAATGTTCAGATTAAAAGATAGAAATAACAGAGATTTTTGTCTTGGGCCAACTCATGAAGAAGTATTTACAGATATAGCAAGAAATGAAATAAAATCATATAAACAACTACCAGTAAATCTTTATCAAATTCAAACTAAGTATAGAGATGAAAGAAGACCAAGATTCGGTGTAATGAGATCAAGAGAATTTATAATGAAGGATGCTTATAGTTTTGATAAAGATCAAGCTGGATTAGATGTATCTTACGATAAAATGCATGATGCATACGTAAAAATATTTAATAGATGTGGAATAGATGCTAAATGTGTTGCTGCTGATTCAGGAGCAATCGGTGGATCAAACTCTGCAGAATTTATGGTTAAATCAGAAGTTGGTGAAGATGATGTAGTATTCTGTTCAGCTTGTGATTATGCAGCAAATATAGAAAAAGCGGAAGCAACAGCAGAAAGAGCAGAAGTTGAAGAATTATTAGAAATGGAAAAGGTAGCTACACCAGATAGTAGAGGGATAGATGAAGTTTCAAGTTTCTTAAATGTATCACCAAAGAAAACAGTTAAATTATTAATGTTTAACGTTGATGGAAAGATAGTAGGCGTAGTTGTTAGAGGCGATAGAGAAGTTAATGAAGTTAAGGTATCAAATGCGGCAAATGCAGCAACTGATATAGCAATGGCATCTCATGAAGAATATAGAAATGCAACTGGTTGTGAAGTTGGATTTGGTGGACCAGTAGGAATAAAAGTAGATTTATTACTAGTAGACGAAGAAGTTACTTATATGTATAACATGATAACTGGAGCAAATGAAACAGGATATCATTTAAAAAATGTTAATTATGGAAGAGACTTCGAAGGAACTGTAGGAGACTTTAGAAACATAGAAAGTGGAGAAAAGTGTCCAGAGTGTGGAGCAGAAGTTACTATAGCTAGAGGAACAGAAGTTGGGCATATATTTAAATTAGGAACTAAGTATTCAGAGGCTATGAATGCTACATTCATAGATGAAAATGGGAAAAATACTCCATTTGTTATGGGCTGTTATGGAATTGGAGTTACAAGAACAATGGCTTCAATAATCGAACAACATCATGATGATAATGGAATAATATGGCCACTTTCAGTTGCACCATATCATGTTTCAGTTATACCTGTAAATATTAAAGATGAAGCTCAAATGGAAATAGCTAATAAACTATATGAAGAATTAAGAAGAATTGGTGTAGATGCTATATTAGATGATAGAAATGAAAGACCAGGAGTTAAATTTAAAGATTCAGAACTTATCGGAATTCCTATGAGAGTTACAGTTGGTAAGAAAATAACTGATGGTGAAGTTGAATTTAAATTAAGAGATGGAGAAATGGAAGTAATTAAGATTGATGATGTTATTGAAACAGTAAAATCTCAATTTGAAAAGAATAATATAAGATTATAATATTAATACACTAAAAGAAAGGGAGGGATCTCACAGTGAAGATTTTTAATAGCTTAACAAGAAAAAAAGAAGAATTTGTTCCATTAGAACCAGGGAAAGTTAAGATGTATGTTTGTGGTCCAACTGTATATAATTTCTTCCACATTGGTAATGGAAGAACATTTATAGTATTTGATACTATAAGAAGATATATGGAGTATAGAGGATACGAAGTAGAGTATGTTCAAAACTTTACAGATATAGACGATAAGATGATAAATAAAGCCAATGAAGAAGGTACAACAGTAAAAGAAATTGGTGATAAATACATTTGTGAATATTACAAAGATGCTGATGGATTAAATATAAAAAGAGCTACTATTAATCCAAGAGCAACAGAATTTATTACAGATATAATTAAGTTTGTTAAAGGATTAATAGAAAAAGGATATGCGTATGAAGTAAATGGAGATGTTTATTTCAGAACTAAGAAGTTTGAAGGATATGGTCAGCTTATAGGTCAAAATTTAGAAGACTTACAAGCTGGAGCAAGAATAAATGTTGATGAAAGAAAAGAAGATCCAATGGATTTTGCTATCTGGAAAGCTCAAAAACCAGGTGAGCCTGCTTGGCAAAGTCCTTGGGGACCAGGAAGACCAGGATGGCATATTGAGTGTTCATGCATGGCTAAGAAATTACTTGGGGACACTATAGATATACATGCAGGTGGTATGGATTTATCATTCCCTCATCATGAGAACGAAATAGCTCAAAGTGAAGCATTAACAGGAAAGAAGTTTGCAAACTATTGGATGCATTCAGCATTCTTAAATGTTAATAATCAAAAAATGTCTAAATCATTAAACAACTTTTTAACAGCAAGAGATGCATTAAAACAATATGATGCAGATGTAATAAGATTCTTAATGCTATCAGGTCATTATAGAATTCAATTAAACTTCAGTAACGATTTATTAGAATCAGCTAAGGCATCAATTGAAAGATTATATAATGCTATAGGAAATTTAGAAAACTTAATAACTGAAGTTAATACAGAAAAGATGAATGATGAAGAAGTTAAGTATTTACAATCTTTAAATCAATATAGAGAAAGATATATTGAAAAGATGGATGATGATTTTAATACAGCAGATGCTATATCAGTATTATTTGATTTAATAAGAGATACAAATAGTAATGTAACTATAAATTCATCTAAAGAATTATGTGAAAAGGCATTATCTCTTATAAGAGAACTTGGAGCTCCACTTGGAATATTACAAAAAACTACTAAGGGGAACTTAGAAGAAGAGATTGAAGCATTAATTGCGGAAAGACAACAAGCTAGAAAAGATAAAAATTTTGCTTTAGCTGATAAGATAAGAGATGAACTAAAAGCAAAAGGAATAGAACTTTTAGATACTCCTCAAGGAGTAAGATGGAAAAAGGTAGACTAATTCAAAAGTGACAAATTGCAAATAATTAATATGAAGTTTTAAGAAGAAACTACTAAATATGTAGTTTCTTCTTAATGTAGATTTTATAAAAATAGCAATTTATAAGTTGAGAGTAATCTTAAATTTGCTATTTGTCATGTTTAATAAATATGTATAATAATTTATTGAAAAGTATTATTTTAATAAGTTATACATTTTATGGATAATATATTTAATGAAAGAATTTTTACCTTTATAATTGATAAGGAGAGAACTTATGTTAAAGGACTTAAAAGTAAAAGAATTTACTGAAAAAGAAGCTAGACTTTTAAATCCACTTCAACTTGCTTTAGTTGGGGATGGTGTATATGAGCTTTTTATAAGAAATTCTATATTAGCTAACAACATTGAGTTAAGTGCACATAAGATGCATGTAAAAGCAATTGGATATGTAAAAGCAAAAAGTCAAAGTGCTATTATGCATGCTATAGAAGAATATTTAACTGAAGATGAAAGTTACATATTTAAAAGAGGTAGAAATGCTAAATCTGCAACAGTGCCAAAAAATGCAGATGTAAGAGACTATAGAATGGCAACTGGATTTGAGGCTTTAGTTGGATACTTATATTTAACTGGTAATAATGAAAGATTAGAATTTGTATTTGAAAATGCATTAAAGATAATCTAATAGCTAAAAGGAGAATAGATATGGCTAAAAGAGAAAACCCTAGAAGAAGAGAAAGAGAATTTAATAAGTTACAAGAAAAACAAAATAGAAGAGAAAGAGCGAGTTTTGCACCGGCAAAAGAAACTAATATTGAAGCAGTAAGAGAAGATTTAGTTATAGGAAGAAATGCGGTTATAGAAGCATTAAAAAGTGATAGAACTATAGAATGTATATATGCTATTAAAGGAGATTTAGAAGGATCAATAAAGGTTGCTTTAGGCCTTGCAAAAGAAAAAGGTATAGTTATTAAAGAAGCAGATAGAAGAAAACTTGATACTATGAGTGAAGGTTTAAATCACCAAGGTATTATTGCAAAGGTTACTCCTTTTAAATATAGTGAAGTAAGTTATATATTAGATTATGCAGAAAAAAAAGGAGAAAAGCCTTTTATAGTAATATTAGATGAAATAGAAGACCCACATAATTTAGGCTCAATAATAAGAACAGCAGAACTTTGTGGAGTTCACGGAATAATAATACCTAAGAGAAGAAATGTTGGAGTAACTTCTACGGTTTACAAATGTGCTGCAGGTGCTATAGAACATATGAGAATTGCAAAAGTTACTAATATAAACGCAACTATTGATCTATTAAAAGAAAGAGGTATTTGGGTTTACGGAGCTGATATTCATGGTAAAGATTATAGCTACAATACAGATTTTTCAGGTCCATGTGCTTTAATAATAGGTAGTGAAGGGAAAGGAATATCAAATCTAACTCTTAAAAAGTGTGATTTATTAGTAAAAATTCCTATGATAGGTAAAATTAACTCTTTAAATGCTTCTGTAGCAGGTGGTATAATGATGTATGAGGTATTAAAAGGAAGATTGACTAAATAATTTAAAGCGACAGAGGTTAAAAGTGAAATTTATTTTTATAGATGGATACAATGTGATTAATAGTTGGAGTAATTTAAAGCATGAAAAAGAAGTTAGTTTAGATAGTGCGAGGCAAAAGCTAATTGATATTTTACATAATTATGGAGCAATACATGGATGTAAAATAATGCTTGTGTTTGATGGATATAAAGTTGCGCGAAATTTAGAAAGTAAGTACGAGTATAATAAAAACCTTACAGTAGTATTCACTAAAAGTGGAGAAACTGCAGATGCTTATATTGAAAAAGAAATACACAATATAGGTAGACGTTTTGAAGTTTCAGTTGTAACATCAGATTCTCTTGAGCAACAAACTATATTCCAGAGAGGTGCAACTAGAATTTCATGTGTTGAATTTTATAATATGATTTTTGATACATCAGAGGATATAAAAAGAACTGTGAGAAGCAAAACAAATGCAGTAAGAGAGAGCACAGTTCAAGATAATATAGATGATGATATTTTAAAAAAGTTAGAAGCGATAAGGCGTAGCTAAAGAATAGTAATTTGGGGTTGGAGGGGAAATTGTGAATAGCAAAGAATATTCAAAAGAAATAGCTAGTGAATTTGAAAGTAAAGCAGAAGAAGAGGTAGTCATAGAAGCGAAAAATGGAAGCGTGAGGGCTCAAGAATATGTTATTTCTAAATATGAAAGCTTTGTGAAAGCAAAATCCAAATCATATTTCCTAATAGGAGCTGATAAAGAAGATATTTATCAAGAAGGTATGATAGGGTTATATAAAGCTATTAGAGATTTTAATTATGAGAAATCAACAACATTTAAAGCTTTTGCAGAGTTATGTATAACTAGGCAGATAATAACAGCTATAAAAACAGCTACTAGGCAAAAGCATATCCCACTAAATACATATATTTCTCTTAATAAACCTGTATCTGAAGATGATTCAGAAAGAACACTTTTGGATATAATATCTAGTATGAAGATAACTGATCCAGAAGAGCTTATTATAAGTAAAGAGAAAAAGAAGTATATAGAGGGTGAAATATCAAAAGTGCTATCAGATTTAGAAAAAGAAGTTCTTCAATCTTATTTAGATGGCAAATCATATCAAGAGATTGCTTGTGATTTAGATAGACATGCAAAGTCTATTGATAACGCTCTTCAAAGGGTTAAGAGAAAGCTTGAAAAATGCCTATCTGATAGCAAATAATAATGGTAAAATCATATTGACAAAAAAAACAAATGATAGTAAACTTTATAATTGGTATATTAAAGTGTATAACGCTTTAATGCTCATGTAGCTCAGTCGGTAGAGCGTCGCCTTGGTAAGGCGGAGGCCGTCGGTTCAATCCCGATCGTGAGCTCCATTATATAAATTTAGTATGCAAACGCTAGGCAAAGTTTATTTAAAATAAGGAGGAATTTTCAAATGGCAAAGCAAAAGTTCGAAAGAAGTAAACCACACGTAAATATCGGAACAATAGGTCACGTAGACCACGGTAAGACTACATTAACAGCAGCTATTACAACAGTATTAGCAAACAGAGGATTCGCAGAAGCGTTCAACTACGCTGATATCGATAAGGCTCCAGAAGAAAAAGAAAGAGGAATCACAATCAATACAGCTCACGTTGAATACGAAACAGAAAACAGACACTACGCTCACGTTGACTGTCCAGGACACGCTGACTACGTTAAGAACATGATCACAGGAGCTGCTCAAATGGACGGAGCTATCTTAGTTTGTTCAGCAGCAGATGGTCCAATGCCTCAAACAAGAGAGCACATCCTACTAGCTTCAAGAGTTGGTGTTGACTACATCGTTGTATTCTTAAACAAAGCAGATATGGTTGATGACGAAGAATTATTAGAATTAGTTGAAATGGAAGTTAGAGAATTATTATCTGAATACAACTTCCCAGGAGATGACATTCCAGTAATCAAGGGATCAGCTTTAAGAGCATTAGAAAACCCAACAGATCCAGAAGCAACAGCTTGCATCATGGAATTAATGGATGCTGTAGATAGCTACATCCCAACTCCAGAAAGAGCAACAGATAAGCCATTCTTAATGCCAGTAGAAGACGTATTTACAATCACTGGTAGAGGAACAGTTGCAACAGGAAGAGTTGAAAGAGGAATTCTTCACGTATCAGACGAAGTAGAAATCGTTGGATTAATGGAAGAAAAGAGAAAAGTAGTTGTAACAGGAATCGAAATGTTCAGAAAGTTACTAGACGAAGCACAAGCTGGAGATAACATCGGAGCATTATTAAGAGGTGTTCAAAGAACAGACATCGAAAGAGGTCAAGTATTAGCAAAAGTTGGATCAGTAAATCCACACAGCAAGTTCGTAGGTCAAGTATACGTACTTAAGAAAGATGAAGGTGGTAGACATACTCCATTCTTCGATGGATACAGACCACAATTCTACTTCAGAACAACAGACGTTACAGGATCAATCAAATTACCAGAAGGAATGGAAATGGTTATGCCTGGAGACCATATCGATATGAACGTTGAGTTAATCACTCAAGTAGCTATGGATGAAGGTTTAAGATTCGCTATCAGAGAAGGTGGAAGAACTGTAGGTTCAGGAGTTGTTACTGCTATAGTTGAATAGTAATTAATTACTTAACATATAAAAGGGCTGGGTTAGTTTACCTAGTCCTTTACCAAGCTAATATTATTGACATAATATCGGTTTTATGGTAAGGTGTTTAAGTAATTAACGAAATAGATAACACAATATCATATAGACTTATATAATTATTTGGATAACTGGAGGTGCAGACTGTGAGAGTTAAGATAACATTAGCATGCACAGAGTGTAAGCAAAGAAACTACAACACAATGAAAAACAAGAAAAATAACCCAGACAGAATGGAAATGCACAAATATTGCAGATTCTGTAAGAAACACACAACACACAAAGAAACTAAATAGTTGACTTTAGAGGAATGACACATATTCGCAATAGTTAAGGATGTGAAGTAATGGCTATTAAAGAAAATGTAAATATTAATACTAAAACTTCTGAAAACAGAGGGCTTTCTAAGTTTTTTAGAGAACTTAAGGCAGAGGTTAAAAGAATAACTTGGCCTTCTAAAGATGACACAAAAAAAGCGTTAATTGCAGTAGGCGTAGTCGTACTAATATATATTATATTAGTAGGCGGGTTAGATTATATTTTTACAAACCTCTTTAAATTAATTTTCAAACTATAATCAAAGGAGGTTTAGATGGGTTTTCTCATCTATAGTAAATATGAGTGAAAGAGCTAGATGGTATGTAGTACACACATATTCAGGATATGAAAACAAGGTTAAAGCTAACCTTGAAAAAACTATTGAAAATAGAAACCTTGAAAGCTTGCTTCTTGACATTCAAGTTCCTATGGAGGAAGTTATTGAAGAGAAAGATGGTAAGACTAAGGTTTCTTTAAAGAAGAAATTCCCTGGTTATGTGTTAGTAAAAATGCTTATGACTGATGAGTCATGGTATGTGGTTAGAAACACAAGAGGTGTAACAGGATTTGTTGGCCCAGGTTCTAAACCAGTACCTCTTACTGAAGAGGAAGTAGAATCTATGGGAGTTGTTGAAATGCCTATAGATATTGACTTAGAAGTAGGAGAAAGCGTAAGAGTTATTTCAGGACCGCTTAGAGAATTCGTAGCGATAATCCAAGAAATAAGCCTTGAAAAGCACAAGATAAAGGCTTTAATTGACATGTTCGGCAGAGAAACTTTAGCCGAACTAGATTTCAACCAAGTTGAGAAATTAGTTTAATATTATATTGTATAAAACTAATGTTTTTAATTAAGTGGGAGGACAAAGTCCGTATTACCACAGTATAGGAGGAATAGTAAATGGCTAAGAAAGTAACAGGAATGATAAAATTACAACTTCCTGCAGGAAAGGCAACACCAGCACCACCAGTAGGTCCAGCATTAGGGCAACACGGTGTTAATATTATGGGATTCTGTAAGGAGTTTAACGCAAAGACTGCTAATCAAGCTGGATTAATAATACCAGTTGTTATAACAGTATATCAAGATAGATCATTTAGCTTTATCTTAAAAACTCCACCAGCTGCAGTTCTAATCAAGAAAGAATTAGGATTAGAAAGTGGTTCAGGAGTTCCAAACAGAACAAAGGTTGGAACATTAACTAAGGATCAAGTTAGAAAGATCGCTGAATTAAAAATGCCAGACTTAAATGCTGCTTCAATCGAAACTGCTATGAGCATGATCGAAGGAACTGCAAGAAGTATGGGTGTTACTATAGCAGAGTAATTCTAATTTTTTTAAAAAAGTGGGAGGTAAAAACCGCTAAAACCACGAAGGAGGCATTACAATGGGAAAGAAATATGTTGAAAGTTCAAAATTAGTAGATAAGAACGTTTTATATACACCAGCTGAAGCTTTAGATTTAGCTGTTAAAACTGCAAAAGCTAAGTTCGATGAAACTATCGAATTACACGTAAGATTAGGGGTAGACCCAAGACACGCTGACCAACAAGTTAGAGGAGCTGTTGTTCTTCCAAACGGAACTGGTAGAAGTGTTAGAGTTTTAGTATTCGCTAAAGGTGCTAAAGCTACAGAAGCTCAAGAAGCAGGAGCAGATTTCGTTGGAGCTGAAGAATTAGTTCAAAAGATCCAAGGTGAAAACTGGTTCGATTACGATGTAGTAGTTGCTACTCCAGATATGATGGGTGTAGTTGGTAGATTAGGTAGAGTTTTAGGACCTAAGGGATTAATGCCAAACCCAAAATCAGGAACAGTTACATTTGATGTAGCTAAGGCTATTGCTGAAATCAAAGCTGGTAAGGTTGAATATAGAGTTGATAAAACTGCTATCGTTCACTGCCCAATCGGAAAGAAATCATTTGGTGTTGAAAAGTTACAAGAAAACTTCCACGCTTTAATGGACGCTTTAGTAAAGGCTAAACCAGCAGCTGCTAAGGGACAATACGTTAAATCAGTATCTGTTTCAAGCACAATGGGACCTGGAGCAAAAATTAACCCAACTAAAGTTTTAGATTAATATTGACATAATGGAATTTACATAGTATAATAAATTTCGTTGTGAAAAAGAAAATACTGTTTCCGTAGACAGTAGGTGCCGAAAGGTTTAAAGTGATCGCCTACCTAGGATATACTAGATATGTGATTATTTGGTCTTCCTGTGTCTATGGGAAGACCTTTCTTAATATATATTACAGTTAATAACTGTGAGGAGGTGGACACACAGTGATAAAGAAGAATAGACAAATCAAAGAAGCTAAGGTAGCTGAGATAAGAGAAAAGTTAGAAAAAGCTCAAGGTGTAGCATTAGCTAATTACCAAGGATTAACAGTTGAAGAAGATACAATGTTAAGAAAGAGCTTAAGAGAAGCTGGTGTTGAATATAAAGTTTACAAGAACTCATTAGTAACATTAGCAGCTAACGAATTAGGTCTAGGTGATTTAGTTCAATACTTAGAAGGGCCAGTTTCAATAGCATTCGGATACGAAGATGCTACTGCTCCTGCAAGAGTATTAAACAACTTCGCTAAAGATCATAAGAAGTTAGAACTTAAAGCAGGTGTTGTTGACGGTATTGTTTATGACAAGGCTGGAGTTGAAAAACTTGCAACAATCCCATCAAAAGAAGTTCTTATTGCAAAACTTCTTGGAAGCTTCAAAGCTCCATTATCAAACCTTGCATATTTATTAAATGCAATTAAAGAAAAAAAAGAATCAGAGTCAGCTGAATAATAAACTGATAAAAATTTTGGAGGTGCAATTAAAATGACAAGAGAAGAAATCATTCAAGCTATAAAAGAAATGACTGTTTTAGAATTAAACGAATTAGTAACTGCTTGCGAAGAGGAGTTTGGTGTTAGCGCTGCTGCTCCAGTTGCTGTTGCTGGTGGAGCTGTTGCAGGTGCTGCAGCAGAAGAAAAGACTGAGTTCGACGTAGTATTAGCTAACGCTGGTGCTAACAAGATCAAAGTTATCAAAGTTGTTAGAGAAATAACTGGATTAGGATTAAAGGAAGCTAAAGAAATAGTTGACGGAGCTCCTAAGACATTAAAAGAAGCTGTTTCTAAAGAAGAAGCTGAAGACATGAAAGCTAAATTAGCTGAAGTTGGAGCTGAAGTAGAAGTTAAGTAATTTCTTAACTTTATATAAAAAGGTGCTTAATAGCACCTTTTTTATTGCCTAAATACAGAAAATGATAAAATTTACTAAAATTGTAGGAATAAAAAATAATATGTAAAAGTGTTGACAAAAAAAATCCATTATGATACTATCATTAAATGTACTATTCATTATGGATAATTATATATTCTTACGAAAATGAGTATAATCAATAGAAAAATGGTTATACTATAACGTGATGCTCTCCGAAAGCATAGGTCCTTAGGGAAATTATGCTTTTGGTTATTTTACTTTAAAACAAGGGGTGAAAATTCATGGTACATCCTGTCCAAGTCGGAAAAAGAACTAGAATGAGCTTTGCTAAGGTTAAAGATGTAACCGAAATGCCAAACTTAATCGAAATACAATTAGATTCTTATGAGTGGTTTTTAAGAGAAGGTTTATTAGAAGTATTCGATGATGTAAATCCAATCACTAACTTTACTGGGAATCTTGTGCTTGAGTTTGTAGACTATAAGCTTGATATGGATAATATCAAATATTCGGTTGAGGAATGCAAAGAAAGAGATTGCACTTACGCAGCTCCATTAAAGGTGTCAGTAAGACTGACAAACAATGAAACTGGAGAAATTAAAGAACAAGAAGTCTTTATGGGTGATTTCCCACTAATGACTGAACAAGGAACATTCATCATCAATGGTGCTGAAAGAGTTATTGTTAGCCAATTAGTTAGATCTCCAGGTGTATATTATAGTAATACTGTTGATAAGAGTGGTAAAAAACTATTCGCTTCAACTGTTATTCCTAACAGAGGTGCATGGTTAGAATATGAAACAGATTCTAATGATGTTATTTATGTGAGAATTGACAAAACTAGAAAATTACCAATAACTATTTTAGCTAGAGCTATGGGTTATGGAAGTGACCAAGAGCTTTTAGACTATTTTGGTGAAGAAGAAAGATTTAAAGCTACTATTGAAAAAGATAATACTAAGACTAAAGAGGAAGCTTTACTTGAAATCTATAAGAGATTAAGACCAGGTGAACCTCCAACAGTAGATAGTGCAGTATCTTTAATAGACTCTTTATTCTTTGATGCAAAGAGATATGATTTATCAAGAGTTGGTAGATACAAATTCAATAAAAAGTTAGCTCTTAACTTAAGACTTATAAACCAAATAGCTGCTACTGATATAATAAACCCTTCAACTGGAGAAATAATGGTTGAACAAGGTGAAAAAATTAGCAGAAGCATGGCTGAGGATATTCAAAATGCAGGAATTAATTCTGTTGATATCTTAGTTGAAGATAAAGTTTTAAGAGTTATAGGTAACCACTTTGTAGATATAGAAAAAGTAGTATCATTTGATATTAGTGATTTAAACATAAGAGAAGCTGTTCATTATCCAACTCTAATGGAAATATTAGAAAATTACGATGATGAAGCGACTATCAAAGAAGAAATTAAAAAGAACATAACTAGATTAATACCTAAACATATAGTAAGAGATGATATATTTGCAACTATAAGCTACGAATTAGGATTAGCTTACGGTGTAGGATATACTGACGACATAGACCATTTAGGTAACAGAAGATTAAGATCTGTTGGTGAGCTTCTTCAAAATCAATTTAGAATTGGTTTATCAAGAATGGAAAGAGTAGTTAAAGAAAGAATGACTATTCAAGACCAAGAAGCAATTACACCACAAATGTTAATCAATATTAGACCAGTTGCTGCATCTATCAAAGAATTCTTTGGTAGTTCACAATTATCACAATTCATGGATCAAACAAATCCACTTTCAGAATTAACACATAAGAGAAGATTATCTGCTTTAGGACCAGGAGGTCTTTCAAGAGAAAGAGCTGGTTTCGAAGTAAGAGACGTTCACCATTCTCATTATGGTAGAATGTGTCCTATAGAAACTCCAGAAGGACCAAATATAGGGCTTATTAACTCACTTGCAACATATGCAAAAGTTAATGAATATGGATTTATTGAAACTCCATATAGAATTATAGATAAAGAAACTGGTGTTGTGACTAATGAAATAAGATACTTCACAGCTGATGAAGAAGATTTATATTTAATAGCACAAGCAAAAGAACCAATCGGTGAAGACGGTAGATTTGTAGACAGTAGAGTTACTGTTAGATATAAGCATGACATATTACAAGTTAATGCTAAAGATGTAGATTTAATGGACGTTTCACCAAGACAAATAGTTTCAGTTGCAACAGCAATGATACCTTTCCTTGAAAATGATGACGCGTCTAGAGCACTGATGGGTGCGAACATGCAACGTCAAGCAGTTCCACTATTAAAGCCACAAGCGCCTATCGTTGGTACAGGAATAGAATACAGAGCAGCAGCTGACTCAGGAGTATTACCAAAGGCTAAAAATTCAGGTAAAGTTGTATATGTTAGTTCTTCAGAAATCAGAGTTAAGAGAGATGCTGATGGCGGAATTGACACATATAAATTACTTAAATTCAAGAGAAGTAACCCAGGTACTTGTATAAATCAAAGACCTTTAGTTGATAAGGGTGAAATTGTATTTAAGAACCAAGTATTAGCTGATGGACCAGCAACTGACCTAGGAGAAATCGCATTAGGAAAGAATATCAGAATGGGATTCATTACTTGGGAAGGTTACAACTACGAGGATGCTATGCTTATCTCTGAAGAATTAGTAAGAGAAGACGTATTTACTTCTATCCATATTGAAGAATATGAATGTGAAGCTAGAGATACTAAGCTAGGACCAGAAGAAATAACAAGAGATATTCCAAACGTAAGTGAAGATGCTCTTAAAGATATAGATGAAAGAGGAATAATCAGAATCGGTGCTGAAGTTAGATCAGGAGATGTACTTGTAGGTAAAGTAACACCTAAGGGTGAAACTGAGTTAACAGCTGAAGAAAGATTATTAAGAGCGATATTCGGTGAAAAGGCTAGAGAGGTAAGAGACACTTCTTTAAGAGTTCCACACGGAGAAGCTGGTATCATCGTTGATGTAAAAGTATTTACAAGAGAAAACGGTGATGAATTAAATCCAGGTGTAAATGAGCTTGTAAGATGTTACATTGCTCAAAAGAGAAAAATATCTGTTGGAGATAAGATGGCAGGACGTCACGGTAACAAAGGGGTTATTTCTAGAGTTTTACCAGAAGAAGATATGCCATTCTTACCAGATGGTAGACCACTACAAATTTGTTTAAATCCACTAGGGGTTCCATCTCGTATGAATATCGGTCAGGTATTAGAAGTTCACTTAGGATGGGCAGCAAGTCAATTAGGATGGCATATAGCTACTCCTGTATTTGATGGTGCTACAGAACAAAATATTGAAGAATGCTTAGTAAAAGCAGGATACAATGCGCATGGAAAGACTGTATTATACGATGGAAGAACTGGAGAACCATTTGATAATGAAGTTACAGTTGGTATAATGTATATCTTAAAACTTGCTCACTTAGTTGATGATAAGATCCATGCTAGATCAACAGGTCCATATTCATTAGTTACTCAACAACCACTTGGAGGTAAAGCTCAATTCGGTGGTCAAAGATTTGGGGAAATGGAAGTTTGGGCATTAGAAGCTTACGGTGCAGCTCACACATTACAAGAAATCTTAACAGTTAAGTCAGATGATGTTGTAGGTAGAGTTAAGACATACGAAGCAATAGTTAAAGGTGAAAATATTCCAGAACCAGGAGTACCAGAATCATTTAAGGTTCTTATCAAAGAACTTCAAGCTTTATGTTTAGATGTTAAAGTGTTAAATGAAGACAATGAAGAAGTTAAATTAAAAGAATTCTCAGATGATGATTCTGATGAGTTAGAAGTAAACATTGAAGGTACTGAAGAAGTAATTCCGGAACATGTAGCTGATGAAGACAGCTATACAGTTAATGATGAAGAAATTGAAGAGGATATTGATTATGAATCATTTGCTCTTGAAGGTTTTCATGAAGAAGAATTAGATGAATTCGTTGATGACGAACACTAAAATTGAAGGGAGGATATACCCTTGTTTGAATTAAACAATTTTGATGCTATACAAATAGGTTTAGCTTCACCAAGCCAAATTAGAGAATGGTCAAGAGGAGAAGTTAAAAAACCAGAAACAATTAACTATAGAACTTTAAAACCAGAAAGAGATGGTCTATTCTGTGAAAGAATTTTTGGACCTATGAAAGACTGGGAATGTCATTGTGGTAAATACAAGAGAGTTAGATATAAAGGGATTGTTTGTGACAGATGTGGAGTTGAAGTTACAAAAGCTAAAGTAAGAAGAGAGAGAATGGGGCACATTGAACTGGCTGCTCCAGTATCTCACATTTGGTACTTTAAAGGAATTCCATCAAGAATGGGATTACTTTTAGATATGTCACCAAGAGCTTTAGAAAAAGTTCTTTACTTTGCGTCATATATCGTTATAGATCCAAAAGAAACTTCATTACTTAAAAAACAACTTTTAAGTGAAAAAGAATATAGAGAAGCAGTTGATAAGTTCGGTGAAGAAAGCTTCGTAGCTGGAATGGGTGCAGAGGCTGTTCAAGAAATCTTAGGAGAAATCGACTTAGATGCATCTTCAAGAGACTTAAAAGAAGAGTTAAAGACTAGTAGTGGTCAAAAGAAAGTAAGAATCATAAGAAGACTTGAAGTTGTAGAATCTTTTAGAAAATCTGGAAATGATCCAAGATGGATGGTTATAAATGTTATTCCAGTTATTCCACCAGATTTAAGACCAATGGTTCAATTAGATGGAGGAAGATTTGCTACATCTGATTTAAATGATTTATATAGAAGAGTAATAAACAGAAATAACAGATTAAAGAAGCTTTTAGATTTAGGAGCTCCAGATATAATCGTTAGAAATGAAAAGAGAATGCTTCAAGAAGCAGTTGATGCTCTTATAGATAATGGTAGAAGAGGAAGACCAGTAACTGGTCCTGGAAACAGACCTCTAAAATCTTTATCAGATATGTTAAAAGGTAAGCAAGGTAGATTTAGACAAAACTTACTTGGTAAGAGAGTTGACTACTCTGGTAGATCAGTTATCGTTGTTGGACCAGAGTTAAAGATGTACCAATGTGGTTTACCAAAGGAAATGGCTTTAGAATTATTCAAGCCTTTCGTAATGAAAAAATTAGTTGAAGATGGCGTAGCTCATAACATAAAGAGTGCTAAGAGAATGGTTGAAAGAGTAAATGATCAAGTATGGGATATACTTGAAGAAGTTATTACTGACCATCCAGTTTTACTTAACAGAGCACCTACTCTACACAGACTTGGAATTCAAGCATTCCAACCTGTATTAGTAGAAGGTAGAGCTATTAAGCTACACCCATTAGTATGTACAGCATATAATGCGGACTTCGATGGAGACCAAATGGCTGTTCACGTACCTTTATCAGTTGAAGCACAAGCAGAAGCAAGATTCTTAATGCTTGCAGCTGGAAACATAATGAAACCTTCAGATGGTAAGCCAGTTTGTGTACCTACACAGGATATGGTTTTAGGTTCATATTACTTAACAATGGATAAAGAAGGTGCTAAGGGTGAAGGAAGTGTATTCTCAAGCATAGATGAAGCTATAATGGCTTATAATGTTGGAGAAATAGCTGTTCACGCTGCTATTAAAGTTAGAATGTTTAAAGAAGTTAATGGAGAAGTTAAATCAGGTATAATCAATACTACTGTTGGTAAGATTATATTCAACGAATCTATTCCTCAAGATTTAGGTTACGTAGATAGAACAAATCCAGAAACTGAATTTGATTTAGAAGTTGATTTCTTAATTACTAAGAAAACTTTAGGAAAACTTATAGATAAGTGTTATATAAAACACGGACCTACTAATACATCAATAATGCTAGATAATATTAAAGCATTAGGATATCACTACTCATCAATTGGTGCCGTAACTGTTGCTGCATCAGATATGATAGTACCTGAAGCTAAGTATGCACTACTTAAAGATGCTGAAGAAACAGTTGAAAAAGTAGAAAAGATGTATAAGAGAGGATTCATATCTGAAGATGAAAGATATGAAAAAGTTATTGAAAAATGGAGTAAGACTACAGAAGATGTAGCGAATGCACTTATGGATAGCTTGGATAAATTCAATCCAATATTCATGATGGCTGACTCTGGAGCCAGAGGTTCTAAGGCTCAGATAAAACAATTAGCTGGTATGAGAGGACTTATGGCCGCTCCATCAGGTAAGATTATCGAGCTACCAATCAAGGCATCATTTAGAGAAGGTCTAGACGTATTAGAATACTTCATATCAACACACGGTGCTAGAAAGGGTAATGCCGATACAGCACTTAAAACTGCCGATTCAGGTTACTTAACTAGAAGACTTGTTGACGTATCACAAGACGTTATCGTAAGAGAAGAAGATTGTGGTACTGAAAGAGGATTAATAGTTTCTGAAATTAAGGAAGGTAACGAAGTAATCGAAGGATTAGCAGAAAGACTATATGGTAGATACACTGCTGAGGAAGTTATCAACCCTCAAACAGGTGAAATATTAATAGGTAAAGATGAATATATAGAATCAGACATGGCTGATAAGATTACAGCTGCTGGTGTTAAGAAGGTTAAAATAAGATCTGTATTTACATGTAACTGTAAGGTTGGTGTTTGTGCTAAATGTTACGGTATGAACATGGCTACAGCTCAAAAAATTAACATCGGAGAAGCTGTTGGTATTATAGCAGCTCAATCTATCGGAGAACCTGGTACTCAGCTTACAATGAGAACATTCCATACTGGTGGTGTTGCGACTGGTGCGGATATCACTCAAGGTCTTCCTAGAGTTGAAGAATTATTTGAAGCTAGAAAACCTAAGGGTCTTGCAATAGTATCAGAAATTGCAGGTACAGTAAGAGTTGAAGAAACTAAGAAGAAGAAGACTGTATTTGTAATGGGTGCAGATGGAGAAGAACGTAGCTATGATATTCCATTTGGTTCAAGATTAAGAGTTTCTGATGATGATATAATAGAAGCTGGAGATGAAATAACAGAAGGTTCAGTTAACCCTCATGATATAATGAGTATCAAGGGTGTTGAAGGTGCTAGAAGATACTTACTTTCTGAAGTTCAAAAGGTTTATAGACTACAAGGGGTTGATATCAACGATAAGCACTTAGAAGTAGTTGTTAGACAAATGACTAGAAAAGTTAAGGTTTCTGATTCAGGAGATACTGAATTATTACCAGGAACTATGATAGATATGTTTGACTTTGAAGCAGAAAATGAAAGAGTTAGAGAGTTTGGTGGAGAAGAAGCTAAGGGTGAAATAGCATTACTAGGTATTACTAAAGCAGCTCTTGCAACTGATAGTTTCTTATCAGCAGCATCATTCCAAGAAACTACTAGAGTTCTTACAGAAGCAGCAATCAAAGGAAAAATAGATCCATTAATAGGATTGAAAGAAAATGTTATTATAGGTAAGTTAATTCCAGCTGGAACAGGTATGATGAGATATAGAACTGTTAAGCTAGATGTACCAGGGCAAGATGAAGAAAAAGAGATTGCCAATACAATAGAATAATACATTGCAATTTTATTGACATGTGTATGCTTAAATGATAAAATACCAATTGTGTGATTTTGAAGCTACACTACAGTATTATTGTCTACATGATTTCATGGAGGCATCTGTATAACATGCCTCTGTGAACTTTAATTAAGGAGGGGGATTCATGTTAGACAGAATTGTAGGAAAAAAAGTAATTGGAATAAAACAAAGTACTAAGTTGATAAAAAATGGCGAAGGAAAAGTTTTATATGTAGCTAAAGATGCAAATGCTAAGTTGATATCTCCAATTATTCAACTAGCAGAAGAGAAAAACATTAAAATTGTAGAAGTATCTACAATGAAAGAACTTGGGAAAATAGGCGGGATAGATGTTAAAGCATCAGCGGTATTGACCCTAGAATAAAATAAATTAGTGTTTATCTTATTTTATATAGATAAATAAATTTCAGGAGGTGAAGAAATGCCAACTATAAGCCAATTAGTAAGAAAAGGTAGAAAAACTGTTGTTAACAAATCTACAGCACCAGCACTTAACGAGTGTCCACAAAGAAGAGGAGTTTGTACTGTTGTAAAAACTACTACTCCAAAGAAGCCTAACTCAGCTTTAAGAAAAATTGCCAGAGTAAGACTTACAAACGGATTCGAAGTTACTGCTTACATCGGTGGTGTAGGACACAACTTACAAGAGCACAGCGTTGTTCTTATAAGAGGTGGTAGAGTTAAGGACCTTCCTGGTGTTAGATACCATATCGTAAGAGGAGCACTAGACTGTGCTGGAGTAGCTAACAGATTACAAGGAAGATCTAAATACGGTGCTAAGAGACCAAAGCAAAAATAGTTTTCTAAACTAAGACAGTGCTTATCTTCGGCATTTACATAGGCTGGGAATTTTACATAAGGTTTATATAGATGTAAGAAGCGAAGCACTTTACGGTAAGTAAACTTACCGAGTACCTATGAATTAAATTAAAAATTGTTAAGGAGGGAAGAAAAGTGCCAAGAAAAGGATTTATCGCAAAAAGAGATGTATTACCAGATCCAATGTACAACTCAAAAGTTGTTACTAAGTTAATAAACAACGTAATGGAAGATGGTAAAAAAGGAGTAGCACAAAAGATTTGCTACGAAGCGTTTGAAATTATGGCGCAAAAAACAGGCAAAGATGCTTTAGAAGTATTCGAAGAAGCTATGAACAATGTTATGCCTTTATTAGAAGTTAAAGCTAGAAGAATAGGTGGTGCTAACTACCAAGTTCCAATCGAAGTTAGACCTGAGAGAAGACAAACTTTAGGTATCAGATGGATACTAGCTGCTGCTAGAAAAAGAGGCGAAAAAGTTATGGCTCAAAGATTAGCTGGAGAATTATTAGATGCAGCTAACAATACTGGAGCTGCTGTTAAAAAGAGAGAAGATACTCACAAAATGGCAGAAGCAAACAAAGCATTCGCTCACTACAGATACTAATACTACAAAAACTGTTTTGGCTTATGCCAAAACAGTTTTGTCGAATATAAAATTACTCATTGAGAGGAGGACATACAATGGCTAGAAAATATCCATTAGACAAATTCCGTAACTTTGGAATAATGGCTCACATTGATGCTGGTAAAACAACAACAACTGAGCGTATATTATTCTATACAGGAAAGAGCCACAAAATAGGAGAAGTTCATGAAGGTGCTGCTACAATGGACTGGATGGTTCAAGAGCAAGAAAGAGGTATAACAATTACTTCTGCAGCAACAACTTGTTTCTGGGAAGGTCATGAATTAAACATCATCGATACTCCAGGACACGTAGATTTCACAGTTGAAGTTGAAAGATCATTAAGAGTTCTTGATGGAGCTGTTACAGTTCTTGATGCTAAGAGTGGGGTTGAACCACAAACTGAAACTGTTTGGAGACAGGCAGATAAGTACGGTGTTCCAAGAATGATTTATGTTAATAAGATGGATGCTACAGGAGCTGATTTCTTCAGATGTATAAACACTGTAAGAGATAGATTAAAAGCTAATGCAGTGCCAATACAAATACCAGTTGGTGCAGAAGCTGACTTCAGAGGTATGGTTGATTTAATAACTAATAAAGCAATCATAACTTATGATGATCTAGGTAAAGATGTAAGAATTGAAGAAATTCCTGCAGACTTAGTTGATCAAGCTGAAGAATACAGAATGGCAATGATTGAAGCAATTGCTGAAACTGATGAAGCGTTAATGGAAAAATACCTTGAAGGTGAAGAATTAACTGAAGAAGAGTTACACACTGCTTTAAGAAAAGCTACAATAGCTAACGAAATCGTTCCATGTATCTGTGGGTCTTCATACAAAAACAAAGGGGTTCAAGAAATGATCAACGGTGTTGTTGCTTACTTACCATCACCATTAGACATTCCTGCAATCCAAGGGCAAACTTTAGAAGGTGAAGAAGATTCAAGAGAAGCTTCAGATGAAGCTCCAATGTCAGCTTTAGCATTCAAAATTGCTACTGACCCATTCGTTGGAAAGCTTGCTTTCACAAGAATTTATTCAGGTGTAATGAACAGTGGTTCATATGTTCTTAACTCAACTAAGGGTAAGAAAGAAAGAATCGGAAGACTTGTTAAAATGCACTCTAACACAAGAGAAGAAGTTGAGTCATTAGAAGCAGGTGAATTAGGAGCAATCATCGGATTAAAGAACACTACTACTGGTGATACTTTATGTGATGAAAATGCACCAATCATACTTGAATCAATGGAATTCCCAGAACCAGTTATATCTGTAGCTATCGAGCCAAAGACAAAAGCTGGTCAAGAAAAGATGGGATTAGCTTTATCTAAATTAGCTGAAGAAGACCCAACTTTCAAAACATGGACTGATCAAGAAACTGGTCAAACAATCATCGCTGGTATGGGTGAGTTACACTTAGATATCATCGTTGATAGATTACAAAGAGAATTCAAAGTTGAATGTAACGTTGGAGCTCCTCAAGTTGCTTACAAAGAAACTATCAGATCAGCTGTTAAAGCTGAAGCTAAGTATGCTAAGCAATCAGGTGGTAAGGGTCAATACGGTCATGCTGTTATTGAAATGGAACCAACTGAAGGAGAATACAGCTTTGAAAATGCTATCGTTGGGGGAGCTGTTCCAAGAGAATACATTCCTGCAATTGATGCTGGTATCCAAGAAGCTGCTAAGAACGGTATCATAGCTGGTTACGAAGTTATTAACTTCAAAGTTAAGTTAGTACACGGTTCTTACCACGAAGTCGATTCATCAGAAATGGCATTCAAGATTGCTGGTTCTATGGCATTCAAGAACGCTATGCAAAAAGCAAGCCCAGTATTACTTGAACCAATGATGAAGGTTGAAGTAACTGTACCAGAAGAGTACATGGGAGATGTTATCGGTGATATCAACTCAAGAAGAGGTAGAATGGAAGGTATGGAAGCAGTTAACGGAGCTCAAGTTATAAGAGCATACGTTCCACTAGCTGAAATGTTTGGATATGCTACATCTTTAAGATCAAGATCTCAAGGTAGAGGTAACTACTCAATGGTATTCGATCACTATGAAGAGGTACCAAAGAGCATCCAAGAAGAAGTTGCTGGTAAGAGAGCTAAATAATAAATAAATTGTAATAATTTCTTGCAATGTTGTTCATAATTATATTATGAAGGCATTGCGAGAGTTAAAATATATATTTTTTATAAAAAATAATTAAATTTTTAAAAATAATGATGAAATTTGTAAACTTAATAGTTATAATAATATTAAGATTAACATAATTTTATTTCCATAAAGGAGGATTTTCAAATGGCAAAGCAAAAGTTCGAAAGAAGTAAACCACACGTAAATATCGGAACAATAGGTCACGTAGACCACGGTAAGACTACATTAACAGCAGCTATTACAACAGTATTAGCAAACAGAGGATTCGCAGAAGCGTTCAACTACGCTGATATCGATAAGGCTCCAGAAGAAAAAGAAAGAGGAATCACAATCAATACAGCTCACGTTGAATACGAAACAGAAAACAGACACTACGCTCACGTTGACTGTCCAGGACACGCTGACTACGTTAAGAACATGATCACAGGAGCTGCTCAAATGGACGGAGCTATCTTAGTTTGTTCAGCAGCAGATGGTCCAATGCCTCAAACAAGAGAGCACATCCTACTAGCTTCAAGAGTTGGTGTTGACTACATCGTTGTATTCTTAAACAAAGCAGATATGGTTGATGACGAAGAATTATTAGAATTAGTTGAAATGGAAGTTAGAGAATTATTATCTGAATACAACTTCCCAGGAGATGACATTCCAGTAATCAAGGGATCAGCTTTAAGAGCATTAGAAAACCCAACAGATCCAGAAGCAACAGCTTGCATCATGGAATTAATGGATGCTGTAGATAGCTACATCCCAACTCCAGAAAGAGCAACAGATAAGCCATTCTTAATGCCAGTAGAAGACGTATTTACAATCACTGGTAGAGGAACAGTTGCAACAGGAAGAGTTGAAAGAGGAATTCTTCACGTATCAGACGAAGTAGAAATCGTTGGATTAATGGAAGAAAAGAGAAAAGTAGTTGTAACAGGAATCGAAATGTTCAGAAAGTTACTAGACGAAGCACAAGCTGGAGATAACATCGGAGCATTATTAAGAGGTGTTCAAAGAACAGACATCGAAAGAGGTCAAGTATTAGCAAAAGTTGGATCAGTAAATCCACACAGCAAGTTCGTAGGTCAAGTATACGTACTTAAGAAAGATGAAGGTGGTAGACATACTCCATTCTTCGATGGATACAGACCACAATTCTACTTCAGAACAACAGACGTTACAGGATCAATCAAATTACCAGAAGGAATGGAAATGGTTATGCCTGGAGACCATATCGATATGAACGTTGAGTTAATCACTCAAGTAGCTATGGATGAAGGTTTAAGATTCGCTATCAGAGAAGGTGGAAGAACTGTAGGTTCAGGAGTTGTTACTTCAATAGTTGAATAGTAATAACACTTTAAACTTTTTGTTTAAAATTCTTTTCAAATATAAATTTTAAAATAAGCGCTAAAATGTTATCACAAAAAATAGAGAAAGTAAGGGGACGCCTTTACTTTCTCTTTTTTTATTTTAAAAGTCATAAGAGTTAAGTTGATTTAATTATATAATGTTCAATAGATAGTATATAAAAGAAGTTTATAATAATATAATTTTATGGCTTGTTAAGATAAATTAAAATTCAATTTTAAGATGAATAAGTAATTAAGATGATATTATTATAGTTACTTTCAAATATAAAGCAAAAAATAAAATATAAAATATAATTATATATAAATAGACAAGTTATATAAATAAAAGAGATAAAAAACGAAAAAATATAACAATAATTGTTTAAAAATATATTAAATGGTGAAAAATTATAAATATAAACCAATAGAAAGTAAAATTTCATTAAATATACTATTGAAAAAAAGTAAAAATCGATATAAAATTATAACAGTTGAATGACGAATTTACTTTTTTAAGCTTAATGAAAAAAACTAAAAAATGGTTTTAAAAAGATGAAAAAAAGTCTTGATAAACATATTTAAAGATAGTATAATAAAGAAGTTGTGTAGCATAACGCGATGAATCAAGAGGTTGCCGGACTTCCGGGTTATTCTTGAGGAGCAAGTCAGGATCTAGAATCCGACGGCAGGGGTAGATGTCTGTGTTCTTAGGTATGAAACACCAGGAACAGTTTACAGAACTACAACTGTTGTGCGTTAGAAGTAAAGCGTACATGAAAAGGAGGGAAACCAGAATGTCAAAACAAAAAATAAGAATCAGATTAAAGGCTTTTGATCACACTATATTAGATCAATCTGCTGAAAAAATCGTTGAAACAGCTAAATCAACAGGAGCAAAGGTTGCAGGTCCAGTACCACTACCTACTGAAAAAGATGTTGTTACAATATTAAGAGCTGTTCACAAATACAAAGATTCAAGAGAACAATTCGAAATCAGAACACACAAGAGATTAATCGACATCGTTAATCCATCACCAAAAACTGTTGATGCATTAATGAGATTAAACTTACCTGCTGGTGTAGATATCGAAATAAAGCTATAATAGCTTAACTATTAAATAAACAGTTTGAACGGTTATGATTGCTAAGCAATCCGCTAATACGTTTAGGAGGTGTAAATACATGAAAAAAGCTATAATCGGTAAGAAAATTGGGATGACTCAAATATTCGATGAAAATGGAAAAGTTGTTCCTGTAACTGTAGTAGAAGCTGGACCATGTGTTGTTGTTCAAAAGAAGACTATCGAAAAGGATGGTTATGAAGCAATACAAGTTGGTTTCGGTGAAATAAGAGAAAAATTAGTTAACAAGCCAGTAAAAGGACACTTTGCTAAGGCTGGAGTATCTTTAAGAAGAACTTTAAAAGAGTTCAGATTAGAAGATTGCAGCGCTTATGAAGTAGGTACAGAAATAAAAGCTGATACTTTCGTTGCTGGAGATAAGGTTGACGTTTCAGGAGTTTCTAAAGGTAAGGGATTCCAAGGTGTTATTAAGAGATGGAATGCTAACAGAGGGCCAATGTCACACGGTTCTAAGTTCCACAGAGCAGTAGGTTCAATGGGAGCTTCTTCTGATCCATCAAAAACATTTAAGAACAAACAAATGCCAGGACACATGGGACACGTAAACACTACTGTATTAAACTTAGAAGTTGTTAAAGTAATAGCTGAAAAGAATTTAATACTTATCAAGGGTGGTATCCCAGGTGCTAACAAGAGCACAGTTGTAATAAGAAACGCTGTTAAAGCTTAATTTCTTTAGAAAGGAGGAGACAGAATGCCTACAGTAGGATTATTTAACAAAGAAGGAAATAAAATTGAAGATATTCAATTAAATGATAAAGTATTCGCTGTTGAAGTGAATGCAGATGCTATGCACCAAGTAGTTGTTGCATTATTAGCTAACAAGAGACAAGGAACTCAATCAGCTAAGACTAGAGCTGAGGTTAGAGGAGGCGGAATCAAGCCTTGGAGACAAAAGGGAACTGGTAGAGCTAGACAAGGTTCTATAAGAGCACCTCAATGGATCAAAGGTGGAGTTGTATTCGCACCAAAGCCAAGAGATTACAGAATGTCTATACCAAAGTCAATGAGAAGAGTTGCTATGTTATCAGCATTAACTAGCAAAGTTCAAAATGATGAAATGATAGTATTAGATAGCTTAACATTAGAAGCTCCAAAGACTAAGGAAGTTGTTAAAATGTTAAATGCTTTCAATGCTAAGAAGACATTAATTGTTACTGCTGAATCAAACGAAGTAGTTTACAAATCAGCTAGAAACATAGAAGGAGTAGAAGTACTTCCAGTAAACAACATCAATGTTTATGATTTATTAAAATATCCAAAAGTAATCATGACTAAGGATGCTGTATCAAAGATTGAGGAGGTGTACGCATAATGAAGTTAACTAGCCACGATATAATCAGAAAGCCAGTTATAACTGAAAAGTCAATGGCTGCTATGGCAGACAAAAAGTACACTTTCATAGTTCATATGAGCGCTAACAAGGTTCAAATCAAGAAAGCGGTTGAAGAAGTTTTCGGCGTTAAAGTTGAAAAAGTTCAAACAATAAGAACTATGGGAAAAACTAAGAGAATGGGCGTACATGTTGGTAAGAGAGCTGACCAAAAGAAAGCTATAATCACATTAGCTCAAGATAGCAAAGGTATTGAATTCTTCGAAGGAATGCAATAATATAAAAGCGTAGTATTGGTAAAAATACCAGATAAGCTTAAAGAAGGAGGGAATTAGCATGGCAGTTAAAAAGTTTAGACCTACTACACCATCAAGAAGACAAATGACAATGGCAAGTTTTGAAGAAATAACTACAAACAGCCCAGAGAAGTCACTTCTTGTTTCTTTAAAGAAAACTGGTGGTAGAAATGCTCAAGGTAAAATAACTGTTAGACACCACGGTGGTGGAGCTAAGAGAAAATATAGAATAATAGATTTCAAGAGAAATAAGGATGGTATTCCAGCAACAGTTGCTACTATAGAATACGATCCAAACAGAACAGCATACATTGCTTTAGTAGTATATGCTGATGGTGAAAAGAGATACATTCTTGCACCAGTAGGATTAAAGGTTGGAGATACAATCGTATCTGGACCAGAAGCTGATATCAAAGTTGGTAATGCTAAAGCATTAAAAGATATGCCAGTTGGTACAGTTGTTCACAACATTGAATTACAAGCTGGTAAAGGTGGCCAAATGGTTAGATCAGCAGGTACTTCAGCTCAATTAATGGCTAAAGAAGGAAATTATGCAACATTAAGATTACCTTCAGGCGAAATGAGATATGTAAGAATCGAATGTAGAGCTACAATCGGTACAGTTTCTAACACTACTAACGATATCATCAACATTGGTAAAGCTGGTAGAAAGAGACACATGGGATGGAGACCTACAGTTAGAGGTTCTGTAATGAACCCTTGCGATCACCCTCACGGTGGTGGTGAAGGTAGATCACCAATCGGTAGACCAAGTCCAGTTACTCCATGGGGTAAACCAGCACTTGGATACAAGACTAGAAAGAATAAGAAGTATTCTGATAGATTCATAATAAAGAGAAGAAATAGTAAGTAATTGAAGAGAAGTTAATTCTCTTCAGGCTTACTGGGCCTAGAGATTATGAAGGGAGGCAAATTATAGTGAGTAGATCAATAAAAAAGGGACCTTTCGTACACGAAGGACTTTTAAAGAAGATAGAAGAAATGAATGCTAATGGTGAAAATAAGGTTGTTAAGACTTGGTCAAGATCATCAACTATTTTCCCACAAATGATTGGTCACACAATCGCTGTTCATGATGGTAGAAAACACGTTCCAGTATATGTGAGCGAAGATATGGTAGGACACAAATTAGGTGAATTTGCGCTTACTAGAACATACAGAGGACACGATTACGACGAAAAAGCATCAAGAAAAAGAAAGTAATCTGGGAAAGGAGGAACATCAATGGAAGCTAGAGCTATAGCTAAATATGTGAGAATGTCTCCAATGAAAGTAGGAGTTGTTCTTGATTTAATAAGAGGAAAAAACGTTAACGAGGCTTTCGCTATATTACAATACACTCCAAAAGATGCTGCAGTTGTTATAAACAAAGTTTTAAAATCAGCTGTTGCAAATGCAGAGAACAATCATGACTTAAATGTTGAAAACTTATATGTTGCTGAAACATTCGTAGGTGCTGGTCCGACTTTAAAGAGATTCAGACCAATGGACCACGGTAAAGCGTTCAGAATCAATAAGAGAACAAGTCATATAACAGTAGTAGTTAAAGAAAGAGCTTAGTAAGAAGGAGGGAAAAACAAGTGGGTCAAAAAGTACATCCTCACGGACTTAGAGTTGGAGTTATCAAAGGTTGGGATGCAAAATGGTACGCTGATAAGAGAACATTTGCAGACAACTTAATCGAAGATAACAAAATTAGAGAATTCGTAAAGAAGGAACTTTTCTCAGCTGGTATCGCTAAGATCGAAATCGAAAGATCAGCTAAAAGAGTTAAGTTAAATATACACACTGCTAAACCAGGTGTTGTTATTGGTAAAGGTGGTGCAGGAATCGAAGCTTTAAAAGCTAAGGTTGCTAAATTAGTAAACGGAAAGAACATCTTAATAAACATAGTTGAAGTTAAGAATGCTGAAGCAAATGCTCAATTAGTTGCTGAAAACATTGCTGCTCAATTAGAAAAGAGAGTTTCTTTCAGAAGAGCTATGAAACAAAGCATCCAAAGAGCTATGAAATTAGGAGCTAAGGGTGTTAAAACAGCTTGTTCAGGAAGATTAGGCGGAGCTGAAATTGCTAGAACAGAACAATATCATGAAGGAACAATTCCACTACAAACATTAAGAGCTGATATCGATTATGGATTTGCTGAAGCAGATACAACATACGGTAAAATCGGAGTTAAAGTTTGGGTTTATAATGGAGAAGTTCTTCCAACTAAAAAAGTTGAAAAGAAGGAAGAAGTTAACGCGTAAGAAAGGAGGAATAAGTCATGTTAATGCCTAAAAGAGTTAAGCATCGTAAGGTACAACGTGGTAGAATGAAAGGAAAAGCTACTAGAGGTAATTTCCTTGCATACGGAGATTTCGGTATCCAAGCACAAACTTGTGGATGGATAACAAGCAACCAAATTGAATCTGCCAGAATTGCTATAAACAGATACATTAGAAGAGGAGGAAAACTTTGGATAAAAGTATTCCCAGATAAGCCAGTTACTGAGAAACCAGCTGAAACAAGAATGGGTTCTGGTAAAGGTTCACCAGAATACTGGGTAGCTGTAGTTAAACCTGGTAGAGTGTTATTTGAATTATCAGGAGTTAACGAAGAAGTTGCAAGAGAAGCAATGAGACTTGCATCACACAAACTTCCTGTAAAGTGTAAGTTCGTTACAAGAAGAGATTTTGAGGAAATGGGTGGTGAAGAATAATGAAGGCTAGAGAATTAAAAGATTTAAGAGCAAATAATCCTCAAGATTTAGTTGCTAAATTAGGAGAATTAAAAGCTGAATTATTCAACTTAAGATTCCAATTAGCTACAGGACAATTAGAAAATCCTATGAGAATAAGAGAAGTAAAGAAATCTATAGCCCAAATCAAAACCATCATTAGAGAAGAAGAGATCAGGGCATTTGAACAGTAAATCTGGAAGGAGGTAGCCCCTAATGGAAAGAGGATTAAGAAAGAAGAAAATCGGTAGAGTTGTTTCTGATAAAATGGATAAGACTATCGTAGTTGCTGTTGAAACTAAGGTAAGACATCCACTATACGGAAAAACTATGAATAGAACTACTAAATTCAAATCTCATGATGAAAATAATGAAGCTAACATGAATGATAGAGTATTAATAATGGAAACTAGACCATTATCTAAAGATAAGAGATGGAGACTTGTTGAAATAGTTGAAAGAGCTAAATAAGCTTTTTAAGACTGAAAGGAGGGTAAATTTCAATGATACAACAACAAACCTTATTAAAGGTAGCAGATAACTCAGGTGCTAAAGAAATAATGTGTATCAGAGTTTTAGGCGGATCAAAGAGAAAGTTCGGTAACATTGGAGATATAATAGTAGCTAGCGTTAAAAGTGCAACACCAGGCGGAGTTGTTAAAAAAGGTGACGTTGTAAAAGCTGTTATTGTTAGATCAGTAAGAGGATTAAGAAGAGCTGACGGTTCATACATCAAATTTGATGAGAACGCTGCTGTTATAATAAAAGAAGATAAGCAACCAAGAGGAACTCGTATCTTCGGACCAGTTGCTAGGGAGCTAAGAGATAAAGAATTTAACAAAATATTATCATTAGCACCAGAAGTTCTATAATAGAGGAGGTGGCTAATTTGAAGTTACACGTTAAAAAGAACGACACAGTAGTAGTTATTTCTGGTAAAGATGCTGGGAAAACTGGTGAAGTTTTAAAGGTATATCCAAAGACAGGTAAAGTTCTTGTTCAAGGAGTTAATATAGTAAAGAAACATCAAAAGCCAACTAGAGCAAACGCTCAAGGTGGAATAATAGAAAAAGAAGGAGCTATATTCGGCTCAAAAGTTATGTTATACTGCACAAAATGCAAAAATGCTACAAGAATTAGCAGCAAGATCTTAGAAGATGGTACTAAGGTTAGAGTTTGTAAGAAGTGTGGAGAAACATTATAGAATCTGAAAGGAGGTACTAATTATGACACCAAGACTTCAAGAGAAGTATACAAACGAAGTAATTCAAGCAATGACTGAAAAGTTCGGATACAAAAATATCATGGAAGTTCCAAAGCTTGAAAAAATAGTTATAAATATGGGAGTTGGAGAAGCTAAAGAAAACCAAAAGGTTTTAGAATCTGCGGTTGCTGACTTACAACTTATTTCAGGACAAAAGCCAATCTTAACAAGAGCAAAGAAATCAGTTGCAAACTTTAAGATCAGAGAGAACATGGCATTAGGATGTAAAGTTACATTAAGAGGAGCAAAGATGTTTGAATTTGCTGATAAGCTAATGTCAATCGCTCTTCCAAGAGTTAGAGATTTCAGAGGAGTTTCTGATAAGGCATTTGATGGAAGAGGAAATTATTCTTTAGGTATTAAAGAACAATTAATATTCCCAGAAATAGAATACGATAAGATCGATAAGGTTAGAGGAATGGATATAATCTTCGTTACAACTGCAAAGACTGACGAAGAAGCAAGAGAATTATTAAGATTCCTTGGAATGCCATTCGCTCAATAATAAGGAGGGAAAACTGTGGCACGTAAAGCTATTATTGAAAAGTGGAGCAAAGCTCCTAAATATAAAACAAGAGCTTATACAAGATGCAGAATATGTGGAAGACCACATGCAGTATTAAGAAAGTTTGGTATTTGCCGTATATGCTTTAGAGAACTTGCTTACAAGGGTGAAATTCCTGGTTGTAAGAAGGCAAGCTGGTAAACCTAACGACTGAAAGGAGGCAAATTAAATGGTTATGACAGATCCTATCGCAGATTTACTAACTCGTATTAGAAATGCGAATGCTGTAAGACACGAAGTAGTAGAAGTTCCTTCTTCAAACGTAAAGAAGGCTGTTGCAAATATATTATTACAAGAGGGATACATCAAAAATATTGAAGAATATAATGACGGTGTTGTTCCAATGATGAGATTATCTCTTAAATACGGTTCTAACAAAGAAAGAGTTATAACTGGAATCAAGAGAATATCAAAGCCAGGTTTAAGAGTATACTGTAAGAAAGATGAAGTTCCAAGAGTTCTTAATGGATTAGGAATCGCTGTAATTTCAACTTCAAAAGGTATAGTTGTAGATAGAGAAGCTAGAAAATTAGGCTTAGGCGGAGAAGTTGTTTGCTACGTTTGGTAGTAATTAATTTTGAAAATTAACTAGATTAACATATAGATCTAACAAGTAAAACAGGAGGTGCGGTTATGTCAAGAGTAGGTAGATTACCAATAGCTATCCCTGCTGGTGTTACAGTAACAGTTTCAGAAGATAACGTAGTTACTGTTAAAGGACCAAAAGGGCAATTAGTTAAAGCTATGGATAAAGACATGAATATAGCAGTTGAAGACAACCAAGTTGTTGTAACTAGACCTAGTGACGTTAAAGAGCACAGAGCTCTTCACGGTTTAACTAGAGCATTAATCAACAACATGATCATAGGAGTTGAAAAGGGATACCAAAAGACTCTAGAATTAATCGGTGTTGGTTATAGAGCTCAATTACAAGGAAAGAAACTTGTAATGAACTTAGGATTTTCACACCCAGTTGAAATAGAACCAGCTGAAGGAATTACTTTCGAAACTCCAGCAGCTACAAAAGTAGTTGTATCAGGAATCGATAAGCAATTAGTTGGTGCTGCTGCTGCTGATATCAGAAAGTGGAGAAAACCTGAGCCATATAAGGGTAAAGGAATTAAGTTCGAAGGCGAAGTTATCAGACGTAAAGAAGGTAAAACTGGTAAGAAATAATTAGGAAGGAGTGAACCTTATGTTCAAGAAGGCAGACAAAAAAGCAAGTAGAGCAAAACGTCACCTTAGAGTACGTAAGAAAGTTTCTGGTACTCCTGAAAGACCAAGACTTTCAGTATATAGAAGTGAAAAGAATATATATGCTCAAATCATAGATGATATAAATGCTGTTACTTTAGTATCTGCTTCAACACTAGATAAAGATGTTGATGTTAAAGTAGGCGGAAATAAAGAAGCTGCTAAGTTAGTTGGTGAACTAGTTGCTAAGAGAGCTTTAGATAAAGGTATTACTGAAGTTGTATTCGATAGAGGTGGATACGTATATCACGGAAGAGTTCAAACTTTAGCAGAAAGCGCTAGAGAAGCAGGTTTAAAATTCTAATAAAACAAGGAGGGAAATCAATGAGAATCGATCCTAGCACACTAGACCTTAAGGAAAAGGTTGTTTTTATAAACAGAGTTACTAAGGTTGTTAAGGGTGGTAGAAACTTCAGATTCAGCGCGTTAGTAGTTGTTGGTGATGAGAACGGACACGTAGGCGTAGGAATGGGTAAGTCAATCGAAATCCCAGAAGCAATTAAAAAAGGTATCGAAGACGCTAAGAAACATATGGTTAGCGTTGCTATAGTTGGAACAACAGTTCCTCATGAAATATATGGTAAGTTTGGAACTGGTAAAGTTTTAATCATGCCAGCTAAAGAAGGTACAGGAGTTATCGCTGGTGGACCAGCAAGAGCTGTATTAGAATTAGCAGGATTAAAGGACGTTAGAGCTAAGTCTTTAGGTTCAAACAATCCAAGAAACATGGTAAATGCTACAATTAATGGTTTAGCAAACTTAAGAACAGCTGAAGATATAGCTAGATTAAGAGGCAAAACTGTTGAAGAAATTTTAGGTTAGGAGGTATTACGCAATGGCAAAGATAAAGGTTACTTTAGTTAAAAGCTTAATCGGCAGAAAGAAAGACCATATCGCTACTGCAAATGCTCTTGGTCTAAGAAAGATCAACAAAACTGTAGAGCATGAGGATACTCCTCAAATCAGAGGTATGATCAACAAAGTTGACTACTTATTAAAAGTAGAAGAAGTATAATAAAGAGGAGGTGCACTAAGATATGAAACTTCATGAATTAAAGCCAGCAGCTGGTAGCAAGAAGGCTCCTAAAAGAGTTGGTAGAGGTACTGGTTCAGGTTTAGGAAGAAACGCTGGTAAAGGTGAAAAAGGACAAAACGCTAGATCAGGCGGTGGAGTTAGACCAGGTTTTGAAGGTGGTCAAATGCCATTATACAGAAGACTTCCTAAGAGAGGATTCACTAATATCTTCGCTAAGAAAATCGTTTCTATCAACGTTGATAGATTAAACGGATTCGAAAACGGCACAGTAGTAACTCCAGAATTATTACTTGAAACAAGAGTAATATCTAAAGTTTTAGACGGAGTTAAGATATTAGGAAACGGAACATTAGAAAAAAGCCTAACTGTACAAGGATGCAAGGTATCTAAGTCAGCGGCAGAAAAGATAGAAGCAGCTGGAGGAAAAGTTGAGGTGATTTAATATGCTATCAACCCTACGTAATGCCTGGAAGGTTCCGGAACTTAAAAAGAAATTTTTATGGACGATATTTTTAGTAGCAATTTTCAGGATGGGGATTCACATTCCTGTTCCTGGAATTGATACTAGTTATTTAAACGAAATGACAAATTCAAGTGGATTACTTGGTTTTTATAACTTAATATCTGGTGGTGCTTTAAGTAAATTTAGTATATTTGCACTAAGTGTTTCACCATATATTAATGCATCAATCATAATTCAATTATTAACAATTGCAATTCCTTCATTAGAACAACTTTCTAAAGAAGGTGAAGAAGGTAGAAAGAAAATTCAATCTATTACAAGATATCTTTCAATAGCGATAGGATTTGTATTAGCAATTGGTATTTTCTCAATGATTGCATCGCAAGGTGCAGCAACTGGATTAAGCACAGCTCAAAAAGCTGTAGTATTAATATCACTAGTTGTAGGATCTACTTTCTGTATGTGGCTTGGTGACCAAATAACTGCAAAAGGATTTGGAAATGGAGTTTCAATATTAATATTCGTTAATATAGTATCTCAGTTGCCAGTTACTTTAATGTCATTATTTACATTAGAGAAAGCAAAAGAAATTACTATAATTGAAATAGCATTATTCTTAATTGGTGCGTTAGCACTATTAGTAGTAACAATATTCTTCTCATTAGCAGAGAGAAGAGTTCCAATCCAATATGCTGGAAAGGCTGTTGGTACTAAGGTTATGAGAGGTCAATCTACTCATATACCATTAAGTTTAATTGGATCAGCAGTTATTGCAATAATATTTGCAATGTCTGTAATGATGTTCCCTGCAACAATAGCTAATTTCTTCCCAGGTAAGGGATGGTCTACTTGGATATTAACAAGTCCATATAGCATATTTAATGAGTCTACATGGATGTATCCAGTATGTTATGCAGTATTAACTATATTCTTTACATGGTTCTATACTCAAATAACATTTAAACCAGATGAGATGGCTGAAAATCTTCATAAGTCTGCAGGCTTTGTACCAGGTATAAGACCAGGTGAAGCTACAGAGAAGTATTTTGAAAAGTTACTTACAAAAGTATCTTTAATTGGGGGATTATTTGCAGCAGTTCTTGCTGTAAGTCCAATAATAATAGCTAATTATACACCGTTTCAAGGAATACAATTTGGTGGAACATCATTATTAATATTAATTGGAGTTGGTTTAGATTTCTCTAGACAATTAGATTCACAATTAGTTATGAGACACTACCAAGGATTCTTAAAATAGATTTATAATGGAGATGATGCCCGTGAAGATAGTATTATTAGGTCCTCCTGGGGCTGGAAAAGGAACACAGGCAAAATCAATTAGTAATAGATACTCTATACCACATATTTCTACAGGGGATATCTTTAGAAAAAATATTTCCGAAGAAACCCCTCTAGGAATAGAAGCAAAAACATATATTGACAATGGTCAGTTAGTTCCAGATGAAGTAACTATTAATATGGTTAAGGATAGACTAACATGGGAAGACTGTAAAAATGGATATTTATTAGATGGTTTCCCAAGAACTGTTGCTCAAGCTGAAGCTCTACAAGAGTTTTTAGCTGGAAGAAATGAAAGCTTAGATACAGCATTATGCATTGAAGTACCTAGTGATTTTATTCTTGAAAGAATGACAGGAAGAAGAGTTTGTTTATCATGTGGAGCTAGCTATCATGTTAAGTTTAACCCACCAGCGGTTGATGGTGTTTGCGATTTATGTGGTGACAACATTATCCAAAGAAAAGATGATGTTGAAGAAACTGTTAAAGAGAGACTAGATGTCTATGAAAGACAAACACAACCACTGATTGATTTTTACAAAGGAAAGAATTTACTTTCCACAGTAGATGGAACAAAAGCTATTAATGAAGTATTTGAAGGTATCTGCGAAATATTAGGGAGTGTAAACTAATGATTATTATCAAAAATGATAAAGAAATCGACCTAATGAGGATAGCTGGAAAAATAGTAGCAGAAACTCTACTGCTTGTTGAAAAACACGTTAAACCAGGGATAACTACTGCTGAATTAGACAGGATAGCAGAAGAATTTATAACTAAGCATGGAGCAATCCCTTCATTTAAAGGGCTCTATGGATTTCCTGCTTCACTATGTATATCTGTTAATGAGCAAGTAGTTCATGGAATACCAGGAGGGTATGTATTAAAAGAAGGAGATATTATTAGTGTAGACTGTGGAGCACATATTAATGGATTCCATGGTGATGCAGCAAGAACATTTGCTGTAGGGAATATTTCTGATGAAGCAAAAAGGCTTATTCAAGTAACTGAAGAATCATTCTTTAAAGGAATTGAATTTGCTAAGCCAGGAAATAGACTAACTGATATATCACATGAAATACAACGCTATGTTGAGGCTTCAGGTTTCTCAGTTGTAAGAGATTTCGTAGGTCACGGGATAGGAAAATCAGTCCATGAGGATCCAGAAGTTCCTAACTTCGGAAGACCAGGCCGAGGTCCAAAATTAGTTGCTGGTATGACCTTAGCTATAGAACCTATGGTTAATATGGGAACATATAGAGTGGCTACTTTAGGTGATGATTGGACAGTAGTCTCAGCAGATAAGAGTCTTTCGGCTCACTACGAAAACACTGTTGTAATTTTACCAGATGGACCAGAGATATTAACACTGATTAAATAAGTGTTGCTTAGTTATAAATTCGCATGATACCAAAAGGTGGCTTGTAAATTTATGGCTAAGGTAATCATCGAGGTGAAAAATTTGCAAAACAATGACTTAATTGGGAAAATTGTTCTTTCAAAATGCGGAAGAGATAAGGATCATTATTACGTTATTGTTGATAAAGTAGATGATGATTATTACCTTCTTAGTAATGGAAGTAATAAGAAAGTTCAGATGCCTAAGAAGAAAAAATTAAAACATTTTAATGTTTTAGAAGATGTAGATGATGAGATTAAAGCATCAATTATGTTAAAAGAAAAAGGTACTGATTTAAAGATAAAGAGATTTCTAAAACTAAAAGGCATTGTTAAGGAGGGTTGATTACCTTATGTCAAAAGATGATGTAATAGAAATGCAAGGTGTAGTCTTAGAGGCTTTACCAAATGCAATGTTTCAAGTTGAGTTAGAAAGTGGTCATAAAATTTTAGCTCACATATCAGGAAAATTAAGAATGAACTTCATAAGAATTCTACCTGGAGATAAGGTTACTATAGAGCTTTCTCCATATGACCTAACAAGAGGAAGAATTACTTGGAGAGCAAAATAAGGTAAAAAGTTTACCATAAATTACACAAGGAGGGTTAGCGATGAAAGTAAGACCATCAGTTAAGCCTATTTGCGAAAAGTGCAAGATTATAAGAAGAAAAGGAAGAGTAATGGTAATCTGTGAAAATCCTAAGCACAAGCAAAAACAAGGCTAATATGATTCAATATTAGGCAGAATAATTTACAATTATTAATATATTGACTTTTATTTGAAAGTTCAATATTATTATATAGGCGTTTAAATCAGCTTATTGATTTTAGGTACGGCTGACAATAGATTTTATCTATTGACCTAAGATTTTAATATAAATTTTACCAAAAGCAAAATAAAAATTGCATTTCAATATACAGGAGGTGTAAGTTCGAATGGCAAGAATATCAGGAGTTGACCTACCAAAGGAAAAAAGAGTTGAGATAGGTCTAACATATATATACGGAGTTGGTTTATCTACTTCTCAAAAGATACTAGCTACTACTGGAATTAACCCAGATACTAGAATTAAGGATCTTACTGAAGATGAAGTAAATGAAATCAGAAACTATGTAAACAAGAACTTAATGGTTGAAGGTGACTTAAGAAGAGATGTTGCTTTAAACATAAAGAGATTAGTTGAAATAGGTTGTTACAGAGGAATTAGACATAGAAAAGGTCTTCCAGTTAGAGGACAAAAAACTAAGACTAATGCTAGAACTAGAAAAGGTCCTAAGAAGACTATCGCAAATAAGAAGAAGTAGTGAGGAGGGATTTCGATGGCTCAAAAAGTCAAAAAGACTACTAGAAGAAGAAAAGAAAGAAAGAATGTTGAGCATGGTGCTGCACACATCCAATCAACTTTCAATAACTCAATAGTTACTTTAACTGATGCGGCTGGAAATGCTTTATCATGGTCAAGTGCTGGAGCATTAGGTTTCAGAGGTTCAAGAAAGAGCACACCATTTGCATCACAAATGGCAGCAGAAACTGCAGCTAAAGCAGCTATGGAACACGGTTTAAAGAGTATAGAAGTATACGTTAAAGGACCAGGTGCTGGTAGAGAAGCAGCTATAAGATCATTACAAGCTGCAGGATTAGAAGTAACTCTAATTAAAGACGTTACTCCAATTCCACACAACGGATGTAGACCACCAAAGAGAAGAAGAGTCTAATTTATTTAAATTCAACAGGAGGTGTAACGAATGGCAAGATATACTGGAGCTACATGTAGATTATGTAGAAGAGAAGGTCAAAAGCTATTCCTTAAGGGAGATAGATGTTTCACAGATAAATGTGCTTTCGTAAGAAGAAGCTACGCACCAGGACAACACGGAGCAGCTAAGAAAAAGTTATCTAACTACGGAGTACAATTAAGAGAAAAGCAAAAAGCTAGAAGAATATACGGTGTTTTAGAAGGCCAATTCAGAAAATACTATGAAAAGGCTGACCACATGAAGGGAATCACTGGGGAAAACTTATTAATGTTACTAGAAATGAGATTAGATAACGTTGCGTACAGATTAGGATACGGTGCTTCAAGAAACGAAGCTAGACAATTAGTTACTCACGGTCATTTCTTAGTAAATGGTAAAAAAGTTGATATTCCATCATACAGAGTATCTGTTAATGATGTAATTTCAGTTTGCGAAAAGAGCAGAGGAACTGAAAAGTTCAAGACTTTCGTAGAAAATCCAAAGACATTACCAAAATGGTTAGAAGCTAACGTTGAAAACTATGAAGGTAAGGTTGTTGCTGCGCCAGCTAGAGAAGACATTGACGTTCCAGTTAACGAAACTCTAATTGTCGAATTATACAGCAAGTAATAAATTCTAATTTATAATATTAAGATTTTTATCTTAATATTATAAATTGAATCAGTTGCCCTCATAAAAAGTTGCCATTTTATATATAAGGAGGGTTTGTACATGTTAGAAATAGAAAAGCCAATAATTGAGTGTATAGAATCAAATGAGGATGGTACATATGGTAAATATGTAGTTGAACCATTAGAAAGAGGATACGGAATTACTCTTGGAAATGCGATGAGAAGAATACTTTTATCATCACTTCCAGGTGTAGCAACTACATCAATTAAAATTGATGGAGTGCTTCACGAATTCTCAACTGTACAAGGTGTTAAAGAAGATGTTACAGAATTAATTCTAAACATTAAATCTTTAGCATTAACAATGGAAGGTGAAGGTCCACAAACTATTTATATAGATGCAAAAGGACCAGGAGTTGTTACAGGTGCGGACATAAAGACTGATGGAAATGTTGAAGTTATAAATAAGGATTTACACATTGCAACACTTGATGAAGATGGTAAATTATATATGGAATTAACAGTTAATAGAGGAAGAGGATATGTTACTCAAAACAAGAATAAGAGTGATGCATTACCACTTTCAGCTATAGCTATTGATTCAATATACACTCCTGTAAAGAGAGTTAACTTTACTGTTGATAATACAAGAGTTGGTCAAATCACTGATTATGACAAATTAACATTAGAAATTTGGACTAATGGAACTATTAAGATTGATGAAGCTATAAGCTTATCAGCTAAAATATTAATAGAGCACTTTAAATTATTCATGTCATTAGGCGTAGCTACTAATGATGTTGAAATTATGATAGAAAAAGAAGAAGATAAGAAGGAAAAAGTCCTAGAAATGACAGTTGAAGAGCTAGATCTTTCAGTTAGATCTTATAACTGCTTAAAGAGAGCTGGTATCAATACTGTTCAAGAACTTGCAACTAAATCAATGGATGACATGATGAAAGTAAGAAATCTAGGAAAGAAATCCTTAGAAGAAGTTGAAAGAAAGCTTAAGGAATTAGGTTTAGCCTTAAAACTAAGCGACGAGTAGGGAGGTAAATCCATGGCAGGTTATCGTAAGTTAGGTCTTTCTACAGACCAAAGAAGAGCTATGCTTAGAAGTCTTGTTACTAGCTTCTTAAAGCATGGTAGAATAGAAACTACTGAAACTAGAGCTAAAGAAGCTAGATCAATAGCTGAAAAGATGATTACTCTTGGTAAAAGAGGAGATCTTCACGCTAGAAGACAAGTTTTAGCTTACGTTTTAGAAGAAGAAGTAGTTAAGACATTATTTGAAGAAATCGCTCCAAAGTACGCTGATAGAAACGGCGGATACACTAGAATGATCAAAAAAGGTCCTAGAAGAGGAGACGGTGCTGAAGTTGTTATACTTGAATTAGTATAATTTCAGTAGGGATTAAGCTAAGCTTAATCCCTTTTTCGTATATAAAGAATTATTTTAGTATTGAAGCTATCTTTAAATTATATATAATAATTAAAAGTAGAACTATAATATATGTGAGAATAAAAAGTTGATTTTTAAAATTACTTGTATTTAAATGGCGCTTATATATAATTAAGTTATGGAAATTTATATAAAAATTTATAGAACTTAGGTATATAATAATTGCACTTTATTTAAAAGGAGGGATTAATATTATGGAGAAAATGATAGAATGTAAAAATGTAGTTTTTAGATATTCAGCAACTGAAGGTGAAATTCCGAAGGTGGCTATAGATGGATTAAATTTAGAAGTTAAAAAAGGTGAGTTTTTAGTAGTCTTAGGACATAATGGTTCAGGAAAGTCTACAGTAGCTAAACATATGAATGCATTACTAACTCCAAGTGAAGGAATTGTAATAGTAAATGGGATGGATACCTCAAATGAAGATAATTTATGGGATATAAGATCAAGTGCAGGTATGGTGTTTCAAAACCCTGATAACCAATTAGTTGCAACTATAGTTGAAGAAGATGTAGCTTTTGGACCAGAAAATTTAGGAGTACCACCAGAGGAAATAAGAAAAAGAGTTGATGAAGCATTAGAAAAGGTTGGAATGAGTGAATATAAAAGACATGCACCACATTTATTATCAGGGGGACAAAAACAAAGAATTGCTATTGCAGGAATATTAGCAATGCAACCTAAATGTATAATATTTGATGAACCAACAGCAATGCTTGATCCTGCTGGGAGAAGAGAAGTACTTAATAATATTAAAGAGTTAAACAAAAAGCATGGAATAACTGTTATCTTAATAACACACTATATGGATGAAGCTGCAGAAGCTGATAGAATAGTAGTAATGGATAAAGGTAAGGTTATTATTGAAGGTATTCCAAGAGATGTATTTTCAGAAGTAGAAACAATGAAAAAAATAGGTCTAGATGTTCCACAAGTAACTGAAATTTGTTATGAATTAAAAAAAGCAGGAATTAATATAGATACTAAAATTTTAAATGTGAATGAGATGGTGAGTGCGTTATGTCAATTAAGATAGAAAATTTAACACATATATATATGCCAAAATCACCTTTTGAAAAGAAGGCTTTAGATAATGTAAATTTAGTTATAGAAGATGGAGAATTTTTAGCGTTAATAGGTCATACAGGATCAGGAAAATCAACGCTTATACAGCATCTTAATGGGTTGTTAGAACCTAGTTCTGGGAGAATAGTAGTAGATGATGTTGATATAACTAATAAAGAAACTAAATTAACTGATATAAGAAAAAAGATAGGATTAGTATTCCAATATCCTGAATATCAATTATTTGAAGAAACTATAGAAAAAGATATTGCCTTTGGACCTACTAATTTAGGGTTGAATGAAGATGAAATTTTAAGAAGAGTTAAAATTTCTATGGAGATGGTTGGTTTAGATTATGAAACATATAAAGATGTTTCACCATTTGATTTAAGTGGAGGTCAAAAAAGAAGAGTTGCTATAGCAGGTGTTATTGCAATGGAGCCAAAAGTATTAATATTAGATGAACCTACAGCTGGATTAGATCCAAAAGGAAGAGATGATATTTTAGATCAAATAAAAATTCTACATCAGAAATATAAAATGACCATAGTTTTAGTTAGTCATAGTATGGAAGATGTAGGTAAGCTTGCAGAAAGAATTGTAGTAATGAATCAAGGAAAAATTGCACTTTTAGGAAAGCCAGAAGAAATTTTTAAAGAGGTAGAAACTTTAGAGAGTATAGGATTAGCTGTACCACAAGTAACTTATTTAATGAGAGCTCTTAGAGAAAAGGGATTTGATGTTTCTGAAGAAGTATTTACAGTTGAACAAGGGAGCAAAGAATTACTAAGAATATTATCTAAAAATAATTTAAGAAGGGGGGATATTTAAATGATTAAAGATATAACTATTGGTCAATATATACCAGGGGAGTCTTTTATACATAAATTAGACCCTAGAACCAAAATATTAATATCATTTTTATTTATAATTAGTCTTTTTATTGTAGATAAGTTTACAGCATATATATTTGTAGTGGCATTTTTAGCATTAGTAGTTTATATAGCTAAAATATCACCTAAATACTTATATAAAGGATTAAAACCAGTATTCTTTTTAATTGCACTTACTGCAATTTTAAATATTTTTATGTTAAGAGAAGGTAGATTACTTTTTGAATTAGGATTTATAAAAATTTATGATTCAGGGATAAGAACAGCATTGTTTATGGCAATTAGGCTAATACTGCTTATAATGGGTACTTCAGTATTAACATTAACTACATCGCCAATTGAGTTAACTGATGGAATAGAAAGATTATTAAAGCCAATAGGAAAACAAATAGCTCATGAACTAGCTATGATGATGACTATTGCATTAAGATTTATTCCAACACTTATAGATGAAACTGATAAAATTATGAAGGCTCAAAAAGCTAGAGGAGCAGATTTTGAAAGTGGTAATATAATTCAAAAGGCAAAAAGTTTAATACCATTATTAGTACCACTATTTATTAGTTCTTTTAGAAGGGCAGATGAACTTGCTATGGCAATGGAAGCAAGATGTTATAGAGGGGGAGCTGGTAGAACTAGAATGAAGGTATTAAAATTTTCATCTAGGGATGCAATAGCTTTTGGATCATTTGCAATATTATTAGCAATAATATTAGTATTTAAATTTGCTATATAGCAATTAAACTTGAAAAGGTGATAATTTGAAAAATATAAAATTAACATTAGAATATGATGGAACTAATTATTATGGTTGGCAGAAACAAAATGGAATGAAGACAATACAAGGTGAATTGGAAGAAGCTATATTTAATGTAACTAAGGAAAAGTGCGATTTAACAGGAAGCTCTAGAACAGATGCAGGAGTTCATGCAAAAGGTTTTATAGCTAATTTTAAAACAAATAGTAAGGTGCCTCCAAATAAGTTTAGAGAGGCACTAAATGTAAAATTACCTAATGATATTGTAGTTGTTAAATCAGAAGAGGTGGAAGAGAGTTTTCATGCAAGATATTGTGCTAAAGGTAAAACATATGAATATTCTATTTTAAATAGTGATGTCCCATCTGCATTAATAAGAAATACAGTATATCATTATAAATATAATTTAGATGTTGAAGCTATGAAGATAGCAGCAAAACAATTTATAGGGACTCATGATTTTGCGGCATTTAAAACGCAAGGTAGTTCTGTAAAGGGTACTATAAGGACTATATTTGATGTGAATGTAGAAAAAAACGATGAAATAATAAAAATTTCTGTAAAAGGTGATGGATTTTTATATAATATGGTTAGAATAATAGTTGGAACTTTAATAAATGTTGGTAGAGGTAAAACTGATGCAACTGATATAATCAATATTATAAATAAGAAAGATAGAACTTTAGCAGGAGATTGTGTACCACCGAATGGTTTAATATTAAAAGAGGTTTATTATTAAAAATTTTTAATAAAATATGTTGACACGCCCGTAAGCGTGTATTATAATTTAATTTGTTTGTTAGAATAATTTATGTACGGAAGACCGAAGCATAAGGTCTTGACATAAATGCTATACTAAAAAATAGTACGGCGATAAATGTAAGTTCAGGGAGGGAAAAACATGAAATCATACATTGCAAAAGCACAAGAAGTTGAAAGAAAATGGTATGTTGTTGATGCTGCTGGTAAGCCACTAGGAAGAGTTGCTAGCCAAGTTGCTTCAATCTTAAGAGGAAAAAATAAGCCAACATTTACACCAAATGTTGACTGCGGAGATCACGTAATAGTAATCAATGCTGAAAAAGTTGTTTTAACTGGTAAGAAGTTAGATCAAAAAATGATGAGAAAATACAGCGGTTACGTTGGTGGATTAAAGGAAGTTCCATACAGAGAAGTTCTTGATAAGAAACCAGAATTCGCTTTCGAAGAAGCTGTTAGAAGAATGCTTCCAACAGGAGTATTAGGAAGAAAAATGCTTAAGAAGTTAAAAGTATACAGAGGTGCTGAGCACGAACATGCAGCTCAACAACCAGAAGTACTTGAATTAAAGTACTAATACAGGCTCGGGAGGAGGAATAAAAAATGGCAAAAGTTCAATACATGGGTACTGGAAGAAGAAAAAAATCAGTTGCAAGAGTTAGACTTGTACCAGGAAATGGTAAAGTTACTATCAACAATAGAGACATCGAAACTTTCTTTGGTTTAGAAACTTTAAGAATGATTGTTAACCAACCATTAGTTTTAACTGAAACTAAGGACAAATATGACGTTTTAGTTAACGTTCACGGTGGTGGATTCACAGGTCAAGCTGGAGCTATCAGACACGGAATTACAAGAGCTTTAATTAAATCAGATGAAAACTTAAAATCTGAATTAAAGAAAGCTGGTTTCGTAACTAGAGACTCAAGAATGAAAGAAAGAAAGAAATACGGTCTTAAGAAGGCAAGAAAAGCATCTCAATTCTCAAAGAGATAGTATTTTTTTCAAGGAAAGAGGCATTTTTGCCTCTTTTTTTTATGCATATTAAATTAGAGATTATATTTAATATATAAAGTTAGATTTAAAAATATTAAAGAGAAATATTAAATCCATGTTAAAAATTGTTGAAATATCTTAACAAACGTTAAAAGTTGGTGTAAACTTTAATTTGTAAAATATTTATAAATACATAAAATATTCAAAAGTGAGGAGAATATATTTTGGATACGTTAATGACAATAATTAAGTTATTAGGTGGATTAGGATTATTTATCTACGGAATGAAGTTAATGGGCGATGGTCTAGAGAATGCAGCAGGAGAAGGGTTAAAGAAGATACTAGAGAAAGTAACTAAAAACCCTATAATTGCGGTTGTAGTAGGTGCTATAGTAACTATGGTTATTCAAAGTAGTAGTGCTACTACAGTAATGGTAGTTGGATTTGTTAATGCAGGATTAATGAATTTAGCACAAGCAGCAGGAATTATAATGGGGGCTAATATAGGGACAACTATTACAGCACAATTAGTAGCATTTAAACTAGATACAATAGCACCTATATTTGTTTTTGTTGGTGCTATGATGGTAATGTTCGTTAAAGGCAAGAAGAGAAGAGAAATTGGTAATATAATACTAGGATTCGGTATATTATTTGTTGGTATGGGTACAATGAGTGGTGCAATGAAGCCATTAACATCATTACCTGTATTCCAAGAAATACTTACAACAGTAGGACAACACTGGTATCTAGGAATAATAGCAGGGGCAGTAATTACTGCAGTATTACAAAGTTCATCTGCAACTACTGGTATTTTAGTAGCTTTAGCAACTGCAGGAGCTATAGATATAAAGATGGCTTTACCAATAATATTTGGATGTAATATTGGTACATGTGTAACAGCAATGCTTGCTACAATAGGAACTAATAAAACTGCTCATAGAGCTGCCATGTTACATTTTATATTTAATGTTGCAGGTACAGTAATATTCTTACCATTCTTATTAACAGGATGGCTTGGAGATTTAGTTTCATACTTTAGTGATAATGTAACTAGACAAATAGCTAACTCTCATACAATATTTAATATTGTAAATACATTAATAATGGTACCTTTAATTCCGGTATTATGTAAAATAGTAGAGAAAATAATACCAGGTGAGGATGATGAAAAAGTAGGGCCCAAATATATTGATGATAGACTACTAGAAACACCTGTAATTGCAGCAGGACAAGTTGTTAAAGAAACTCTTAGAATGGCAAATAAGGCTAAAACAAGTTTAGAATTAGCAATGACAGCATTTATGAAAAATGATGAAAGTACAGCACAAAAAGTTTATGAAAATGAAGAAGTAATAAATAATTTAGAAGAATGTATAACTACTTATTTAGTTAAACTTTCTAAGTGTGAATTATCAGATAAAGAAAAGAATATAGTTGCATCTACTTTCCATATTGTAAATGATATTGAAAGAATAGGTGATCATGCTGAAAATATTGCTGATTTAACTATTCAAAAGATAAATAAAAAATTACAATATAGTGAAGAGGCTTTAGGGGAAATTACTAAAATGTATGAAACTACTCTAAAAGCATTAGATATATGTATTGAAAGTTATGAAAATAGAGATACAGAAAAGGCTAAAAATATTGTGGATATTGAAGCTGCAATAGATAAGCAAAATAAAAAATATAGAGATTTACACATAAGAAGATTACATGAAGGTACGTGTAATGCATATGCAGGAGCAATCTTCCTAGATTTATTAAGTAATTTAGAAAGAATAGGGGATCACTCTACAAATATTTCTGAAATAGTTATAGAAAATAACTAATAAAAAGAGTCACGAAAGTGACTCTTTTTTTATTGATTACTTCTAATGGAATAATAAATTATTTAAATAAACATAATAAATATGATATCAATATTGATGGAGGATTTATTATGAAGAAATTAGTTGTGGCTATGATTACTGTTCTAATGTTTTTTTATTACACAATGCCAGTTAATGCAAAAACCATTGATGACACTGAAAAGATAATTTTAATTGATGCAGGTCATGGTGGAATCGATGGAGGTGCTAAATCTAAAAATGGAACAATTGAAAAAGATATAAATCTTCAAATTGCATTAAAACTTAAAGACTGTTTAGAGGAAAAGGGCTATAAGGTTTATATGACAAGAGATAGTGATGAAGGTTTATATGAAAAGGGAACTACTATTAAAGAAAAGAAAAGAGAAGATTTAAAAAATAGGGCTAAAATGAAAGTAGATACATCTTGTGATATATTTATTTCTATTCATCAAAATATGTTTCCTCAAAGTAAGTGCTTTGGAGCACAAGTTTGGTTTGCTTCAAATGATAAAAGCTATAAATTGGCAACATTAATACAAAACTCTTTAAAAGAAACAATAAAGGACAATAATAAAAGAGTAGCAAAACCAGCAGCAGAAGCTTACTTAATTTTAAGAGATAAATATGATGGAGCATCAATATTAGTTGAATGTGGATTTTTATCTAATCCAGAAGAAGAAATGAGACTTAAGAGTGAAGAACATCAAAATTTAATAGTTGAAGGAATCGTGAAAGGAATTGATATGTATTTTGATGAAAATATAGAAATTAATGATGCTGCTTAAAGATTTCCTTGGAAATATGACAATAAAATAAATTAAAGAATAAATTTAGATAAAATTAGACTATACCAGTAATACTGAGTAAAGTCTAATTTTTTTGTAAGAAAGATTAGCATTAATAATTAGTAAGTAAATATTAATTATTAGAAAATATATTATTATAGTTATTGAAAAAATGTTATAAAAAGAATAAACTAAAAATATAAAATAAGAACGATATTATAAAAAAATAAAAGAATATTCGTGTTATTAAAAATTATATAAGGGGGCTTAATTGTGAGAGAAATACATATATCAGAAATTATAGAAGTAGTAAAGGAATTATGTATAGAGGCTAATTATTATTTATCTAAGGATATAAATGAAGCTTTGAGTGATGCAAAAGAAAAAGAAACTTGGCCACTTGCTGAAAGTATATTAGATAAATTAATTTTAAACTCTAATATTGCAAAGAATGAACAGATGCCAATATGCCAAGATACAGGAATGGCATGTATATTCGTAGAGATTGGACAAGATGTACACGTTGTTGGAGGATTACTTGAAGATGCTATTAATGAAGGGGTTAGAAGGGGATATAAAGATGGTTTTTTAAGAAAATCTGTAGTAAAGGATCCATTAAATAGAGTAAATACTAAGGATAATACACCTGCTATTATTTATTATGATATAGTAGGTGGTAATAAGATAAAAATAACAGTTGCACCTAAGGGATTTGGCTCTGAAAATATGAGTAGAATAAAAATGCTTAAACCATCTGATGGGGTAAACGGTGTTAAAGACTTTGTACTTGAAACTGTAAAATTAGCAGGACCTAATCCATGCCCTCCAATAGTAATAGGAGTTGGAATAGGTGGGACTTTTGATAAAGCTGCTTATTTAGCTAAAAAGGCATTAATAAGACCAATAAATAAGAATAATGATGAAAAATTTTATAGTGATATGGAAAATGAGTTATTAGAATCTATAAATGAGCTTGGAATAGGACCACAGGGGTTTGGTGGAAAAACTACAGCCTTAGGTGTGAACATAGAAGTATATCCAACTCATATTGCAGGATTACCTGTAGCAGTAAATATTAATTGTCATGCAACAAGACATAAAGAAAGAGAAATATAGGGGGATAAACGATGATTAGAATAAGCACACCATTAAAAGGAGAAATAACAGAATCCTTAAAGGCTGGAGATAGTATTTTGCTTTCTGGAATAATATATACAGCTAGGGATGCTGCTCATGGTAGATTAATCAGTTTATTAGATGAAGGAAAAGAACTTCCTATAAATTTAAAAGATGAAATAATATATTACGTGGGACCAACTCCTGAAAAGCCAGGTCAAGTTATAGGATCAGCAGGTCCAACAACAAGCTATAGAATGGATGGTTATGCACCAACTCTTTTGGATTTAGGACTAAAAGGAATGATTGGTAAAGGAGTTAGAAGTGAAGAGGTTATAGAATCTATTAAGAGAAATAAAGCTATATATTTTGGTGCCATAGGTGGAGCTGGAGCTTTAATAAGTAAATCTATAATCAGATCAGAAGTAGTAGCTTATAATGATTTAGGAGCAGAAGCTATAAGAAAGCTAGAAGTTAAAGATATGCCATTAGTAGTCATTATAGATGCAAAAGGAAATAACCTCTACCAAATAGGGCAAAATGAATATTTAAATTGTAATGTAAAAAACTGTGATGCATAAAATCTTGTGATATAGGTTTTATTCAAAAGTTAAGGTGTTAGTTAAAAAAGTGATGATATAACATTTTTTGAATGTTATATCATCACTTTTTGGTTTGATTTTATCTAACAATTAAATTGCTTGGAAGCCTTTTCCTTTAACCTCTGATACATCGATTATAGTAATAAATGCCTTAGGATCAATTCTAAGGATTTTATTTTTTAAACTAATCATTTGAGAGGTTGTTACTGCAACATATAATAATTTTTTCTTATTATGAGTATAGCCACCTTCAGCCATAAGACTAGTTATTCCACGATTCATATCCTTAATAACATAATTAATTATGTCATCCTCTTTTTCAGTTAATATAAGAAGCAGCTTTTTGCTTGTAAATCCGTTTAAAACTTTATCTAAAACTGTACTTGTAATAAAGAGAGATATAAGAGTATATAAAGCTTTAGGAACACCAAAAATAAATGCTGCTATTGTTACTATAACTAAGTTAAATCCAAATCCAACTTTTCCAATATCAAGATTAGAATATTTTTTTCTTATAACCATAGTTATAATATCAGTTCCACCTATAGAACCATTTCTAAAGAAAACTAATCCATAACCAATTCCACTTAATAAACCACCATATATACAGTAAAGTAATGTATCATCTACACTAACTAAACTAGATAATGGTTTAGTAATCATTAAAGCTGTAGAAAAGGAAATCATACCTATAGCGGTATAAATAGTAAATCTTTTGCTAAGAAACTTATAGCTTATAAAAAATAAAGGAATATTAAGAATGAAAACTGTAATTCCTGATGGTATTTCAAAAAGGTATTGTAAAATAAGACCTATCCCTGTAACGCCACCACTTAGTAATTGTGCATTAGATAAGAATAAATTAACACCAAGAGATGAAATAAAACAACCTAATACAATTACAACAACATCGATATAAAATTGCTTATTTTTTAAAAAATCTTTCATAAAATGATACCTCATTTAAGTAATAAATTAAATTTCTATAAAAATTATATATTAAATATAAGCTTATGTTAAGTTATTTATAAAATTTTAGGCTTATAAGAAAACGGTAATAATTATTATTAAAAAATAATTATTATAGATAAACAAAGAAAATAGTAGTAATTTAATGAATTATAAGTATTCTTTTAATTTTTTTGCTTTATTAATTGTTTTACAAGAATAAATAGCACCATTATAATTAACAATATATTGTGTGAGAGAATAATAAATATACTATATATAGTGGAGGAACGACGGTGAGTAATTTAGAAAATATATGCCAATTTGCAATTGAGGGAATTAGTGATTCACAAGGAGTATATGTTAAAGAAAAGCTTCTTGAAAGCTGCAAAAATATAATAAGAGAAAATATGGATAGCAATGGTGTTAGAAATTCTGTAATACAAGCAGCTTTAGAATTGACAACAGAACAGGAACCTAAGTGGCAATATGTTGCATCAAAGCTTTATGTATATAGATTATATGATGAGATAAAAAGCAATAGAAAAATAGAATCTGAAATGAATCCATATACTGATTTTTTTGATTTCATATGTGAAATGACTGAAAAAAATTTATATGGAAAATATATTTTAGAAAACTATTCAGAAGATGAAATAAAAGAATTAGAAAAGGAAATAAAACCTGAAAGGGATTTTTTATTTACTTATAGTGGTATAGATTTATTAGCAAAGAGATATTTAATTCAAGATTATGATAGAAAACCTCTTGAGCTTCCACAACAAATGTTTATGGGAATAGCAATGCATTTAGCAATTCCAGAAAGAAAAGAAACTAAAGTTATGTGGGCAAAGAGGTTTTATGATGTTTTAAGTTCTTTAAAGGCTACTATGGCCACTCCTACTATGTCTAATGCTAGAAAGCCATTTTATCAATTAAGCTCATGCTTTATAGATACAGTTGAAGATAGCTTAAAGGGAATATATAAATCAATAGATAATTTTGCTGAAGTTTCAAAATTCGGTGGAGGAATGGGTATTTATATAGGGAAAATAAGAGCTATTGGATCATCTATAAGAGGATTTAAAGGTGCATCAGGAGGAGTTATTCCATGGATAAAGCTATTTAATGATACTGCAATTGCAGTTGATCAATTAGGAGTAAGAAATGGTTCAGTTGCAATTTGGCTTGATGCATGGCATAAAGAAGTACCAGAATTTTTACAACTTAGAACTAATAATGGGGATGATAGAAAAAAGGCTCATGATATTTTCCCAGGCCTTTGTTATCCAGATTTATTTTGGAAGCTTGCAGAAAATGATATTGATGCAAATTGGTACATGATGTGTCCTCATGAGATAAAAACTATTAAAGGATATTCTCTTGAAGATTTTTATGGGGAAGAATGGGAAAAAAGATATTATGACTGTGTAAATGATGAAAGAATAGAAAAAAGAGTTATGTCTGTTAAAGATATAGTTAGATTAATAATAAAAAGTGCGGCAGAGACTGGAACTCCATTTGCCTTTTATAGAGATACTGTAAATAAGATGAATCCTAATAAACATAAAGGTATGATTTACTCGTCTAATCTTTGTACAGAAATAATGCAAAATATGAGTCCAATGAATATACAAGAAACAACCATAGTTGATGAAAATGGAGATACCATAATTGTTGAAAAAACTAAAGCAGGAGATTTTGTTGTTTGTAACTTATCATCTGTAGTTTTAGGAAATGTAGATGTAACCTCAGATGAAGAGGTTGAATATGTAGTAGAAACTCAAATAAGAGCAATGGACAATGTTATAGACTTAAATTATTATTCAGTACCATTTGCAGAAGTTACAAACAAAAAGTATAGAGCAATAGGTTTAGGTACTAGTGGATACCATCATATGCTTGCAAATAACAAAATTCATTGGAATGAAGAAAAACATTTAGAATTTGCAGATAGTGTTTATGAAAAAGTAAATTATTATGCTATTAAAGCTAGTATGAATATTGCAAAGGAAAAAGGAAAATATTCATGCTTTGAAGGTTCTGATTGGGATAATGGAGAGTATTTTAACTTAAGAAATTATAATTCAGATAAATGGAATGACTTAAAGAAAGAAGTTAATAAATTTGGTTTAAGAAATGGATATCTTTTTGCAGTTGCACCTAATGGTTCTACAGCTACAATTGCTGGTACAAGTGAAGGGATAGATCCTGTTATGTCAAGATTCTGGCTTGAGGAGAAGAAGGGAAGTATAGTTCCTAAAACAGCACCAAATTTAAGTTGGGAAAATTTCTGGTATTATAATTCAGCATATAATATAGATCAAGATTTATGTGTTGAGATAAATGGAATAAGACAAAGACATATAGATCAAGGTCAATCATTTAATTTATATATAACAACAGATTATACTATGAGACAAATAATGAATTTATATATAAAAGCTTATAAATGCGGAGTTAAATCAATTTACTATGTAAGATCAAAATCATTAGAAATATCAGAATGTGAAAGCTGTTCAGCATAATTTAGCTTAGATATTTTTTATAGAAGCGGGAGAATAATAATGAATATAAATAAAAAGCCTTTATTTAATGAAAATGGTGATATTGAAGTAAGTAAAAGAAAAATGATAAATGGTAACACTACTAATTTAAATGACTTCAATAATATGAAGTATGGATGGGTAAGTGAATGGTATAGGCAAGCAATGAATAATTTTTGGATACCAGAAGAGATAAACTTAGCTCAAGATTTAAAAGATTATAGTAAATTAGATGAATATGAAAGAAGTGCTTATGATAAAATTTTATCTTTTTTAATATTTTTAGATTCCATACAGACAGCAAATTTAAGTAATATAAATAATTATATAACAGCTAGTGAGATTAATTTATGCTTAACTATTCAAGCATTCCAAGAAGCAGTTCATTCTCAGAGTTATAGTTATATGCTTGATACCATTTGCTCACCGGAAAAAAGAAATGAAATTCTTTATCAATGGAAAGATGACAAAATACTTTTAGAAAGAAATAAGTTTATAGGCCGACAATATAATAAATTTTTAGAGAGTCCGACTAAGGAAAATCTTATAAAAACTATTATGGCAAACTTTATTTTGGAAGGTATTTATTTCTATTCTGGATTTATGTTCTTTTATAACCTTGAAAGAAATGGGAAAATGCCAGGTTCAGCACAAGAAATTCGTTATATAAATAGAGATGAAAATACACATCTTTGGTTATTTAGAAATTTAATTAAAGAACTTCAAAAAGAAGAGGAAGAAATATTTACTAAGGAATTAATAAATGAACTAAGAACTATGATGGAAATAGGAGTTCTAAATGAGATAAAGTGGGGAAATTACGTAATTGGTGAAAATATTCAAGGGATAAATAAAAATTTAATAGAAAGTTATATTAAATTTTTAGGAAATAAAAGATTAAAAGAAATAGGATTAGAACCTATATTTGAAGGATATGATAAAAATCCAGCAACATGGGTAGATTCATTAGCTAATGCTAATGCTGTTAAAACAGATTTCTTTGAAGCTAAGTCTACAGCTTATGCAAAAGCAAGTGTTTTAGTTGATGATTTATAATCATTAACTAAAGCATGATTTTTGTTTAAAATCTTATTGAAAATGTTATTTATCTATTTTAAAGTTAAAAAAATTACAAAATAACTTTGAATTTATTATAAAATTAATCAAAAAAAGTATATTTTGGAAAAAAATTCATAAAAAATAATATATAAAACAAAATTTTCATGATAACGTTATTAACAAATCAAAAAAATATGATATAATACATTATAGTTTGAAAAAATATGTTAATACACATTAAATTTAAAATAAATAAAAAAGTACTAAATTTTGCTTAAGTGTAGGAGGAATTCAATAATGAAAAAAGGTATCGCTGCATCAAAAGGGTATGCAATAGGTAAAGTATTCATTCAAGAACACGAAGAAATAGTTATAACTGATGCTAAGGTTTCAGATGTAGCTGCAGAAAAGGAAAAATTACAAAATGCTCTTGCAGCATCAAAAGAACAATTAACTGCAATTAAAGAAAAAACACTTGCTGAAATAGGTGAACATGAAGCTGCTGTTTTCGAAGCTCATTTAACTTTATTAGATGACCCAGAGTTTACTGGAACTATGGAAATGACAGTTGAAACAGAAAGCTTAAATGCTATGAAAGCTGTTCAAAATGTTACAGATACATTCGTTATGATTTTTGAATCAATGGATGATGCATATATGAGAGAAAGAGCTGCTGATATTAAAGACGTTTCTAAGAGAATCATCTCTAACTTAGCAGGAAAAGGTGGAAGTGCTTTTGCTATAACTGAAGCAAATACAGTTGTTGTTGCTTATGACTTAACACCATCAGATACAGCCCAATTAGATAGATCAAAAGTTGTTGGTTTCTTAACAGATATCGGAGGAAGAACTTCTCACTCTGCTATCATGGCTAGAACATTAGAAATTCCAGCTGTAGTTGGTCTAGGAGATATAACTACATCAGTTAAAAATGGTGATTCAATAATCGTTGATGGTATTGAAGGATTTGCAATAATTAACCCATCAGAAGAAGTTATTGCTGAATATGTAGCTAAGAAAGAAAAATTTGCTGCAGAACAAGAAGAATTAAAGAAACTTATCGAAGTTAAAACTGTAACTAAATCAGGTAAGAGAATAGAAGTTTGCGGTAACATTGGTAAGCCAGAAGATATAGATCAAGTTTTAGCTAACGGTGGAGATGGTGTAGGATTATTCAGAACTGAATTCTTATACATGGACAGAGATCAAGCTCCAACTGAAGAAGAACAATTTACAGCTTATAAAACTGTTTTAGAAAAAGCTAACGGTAAGCAAGTTGTTATTAGAACATTAGATATCGGTGGAGATAAGGTATTACCTTACTTACCATTACCAGAAGAAATGAACCCATTCTTAGGCTACAGAGCTATAAGATTATGTTTAGATAGAAAAGATATATTCAAGGTTCAAATCAGAGCTTTATTAAGAGCTTCTGTATACGGAAACCTTTGTGTTATGTTCCCAATGATTTCAGGCTTAGAAGAATTCCAAGCTGCTAAAGAATTCGTTGAAGAATGTAGAGCTGAATTACATGCTGAAGGAGTTCAAACTTCAGAAACAACTCAATGGGGTATCATGGTTGAAATTCCAGCTGCAGCAGTATATGCAGATGAATTAGCTAAGCACGTTGATTTCTTCTCAATAGGAACAAACGACTTAATCCAATACACATTAGCTGCTGACAGAATGAGCGAAAAAGTATCATACCTTTATAATCCAATGCACCCAGCTGTATTAAGATTAATAAAGATGACTATAGATGGAGCTCACAAACATGGTAAGTGGGTTGGAATGTGTGGAGAAATGGCAGGAGACGAAGCTGCTATCCCTACATTAGTTGAATATGGATTAGATGAATTCTCAATGAGTGCTACATCAATCTTAACTGCTAAGAAGATAATATTAGAACAAGAATAATATATAAGGAATCGCAATAGCGATTCCTTTTTTATTGTATTTAGAAAACCACTTGCTATGCAAGTGTGTTCAGATTAGCTTAAGCGGTGAGTATGAAAAAAAACTCCTTTT
>NZ_JAJKGM010000017.1:0-66777 GCF_021412605.1 Clostridium celatum | reverse complement strand
TATTCCAAATCTACCAACTAATCATACAAAAAAGAGTAGATAGATTTGTTTTTTACACAAATCTATCTACTCTCCCTTTATCTACTGGATTTTTACTTGTATTTTTATTTATAATCAAATTTTACTGATTAACCGGTAATACTATAGTAAATTCACTACCTTGTCCTATATTACTTTCTACCTCTATACTACCTTTATGGAGCTCTATTAATTGTTTGCTTAATGTTAATCCTAGTCCACTTCCTCCATATTCTTCTGAAGTAGTAGCATATGCTTGATCAAACCTATTAAAAATTGCTTTTTGTCTATCTTTAGCTATACCTATTCCATTATCTTTAACAACAATCTTAACTTTATTGTTTAAATCATATATCTTAATTTCTATTTTTCCGCCTTCTTTTGTAAATTTTACAGCATTTGATAATAAGTTTAATATTACCCTTTCAATATCTGATCCATCACACTCTATTAATTTTTCTTCTACTTCAGGATCTATAACTAATTCTATACCTTTACTTTCTATATACTCCTTCATTGATAATGAAATTTCTTCAACTAAATATACTATATCATTTTCCTTTATATTTAACTTATAGTTTCCTGCATCAATTTTAGATGTATATATTATATTATCTATTAAAGTAAGAAGCCTATTAGAGTTTCTTTTTATAGTTTTCATATAATCTCTAATCTTATCCTTTGGAATATTTTCATTATTTTCATTGAGCTTATCTATTAATTGCTGAGTAGATACTATTAAATTTAATGGAGTTCTAAGCTCATGAGATAAATTTATAAAATAATTATTTTTATATTTTTCATCCTTTAATAATCTTTTATATAATTCTTGATTTTCAATTAACTTTTTATTTAATTCTAAACTTCTTTGCTTAACCATATTATCAAGTATTTTTACTCTATTCCATACTATATATACTAAAATAACTGTCACTAATCCGTATATAAGATATGCAAAAGGTGTTTTCCATGGAGCAGTTCCTACTTTTATTGCTATAGATGTAACTTCACTCCACTCTCCATTCCCATTTCTTCCTTTAACTTTAAATGTATACTCTCCTGGATATAGGTTAGTATAACTTACATAATTCTTATTTCCTAAATTGACTTCTTCTTTATCTAACCCTTCTAATTTATAAGAATATTGAATCTTATTTGGTGTTGAATAATCAGGCATAAAAAATTCGAATCTTATTTGATTTTCATTATATTTTAATTTTATATTTTCACTTAATTCTAATTTATTATTTGCACTTTCTATACTTTGAATTTGTACTTTAGGTATATTAGAGGTTACTTTTATATCATTAGGATAAAAAGAGGTTACCCCCTGTATTCCCCCAAAAAACATCTCTCCGCTTTTACTTTTGTAATATGAATATTCATTAAACTCGTTTGATTGAATTCCATCAGTATAATTAAAATTTATAAATTCATTTTTTATTAAATCAAATTTACTTAACCCATAATTAGTACTAATCCATGGATTTCCAAATTCATCAAACAAAATTCCATATATAAAATTATTAGCTAAACCATCTTCCTCTGTAAATATATCATATTTACCTGTTTTTTTATTTATTTTTACTAAGCCACAATCTGTTCCTATCCATATTATATTTTCTACATTAGAACTTATAGTCATAATAATATTGTAGCTTTCATCTTCTAAACTATATATACTAAACTTTCCATTTTTATATCGTACTAATTTATTTTCATTCGCTACTACAAACCATATTTCTCCATCATTATCTTGATAAATATCTCTTATAGATAATTTATTTAATCCTAAAGATTTCAAATCATTATTATAGCTTTTAAATCCATTTTCTTCATCATAACTACATAATCCCTCTACAGTTCCTATCCATAACTGACCTAAATCATCTATACATAAGGACAACACATCATTATTTACTAATCCATCCTCATCTCCAAACATTTCTATTGTATTAGTATTTTTATTATATTTATTTAATCCATGTTGTGTTGCTATCCATATATTATTCTCATATCCAACTATATCTCTAATAAGATTATTACTAATTATAATTTCTCCTTCATAATCTTTTTTATAATCTAATCTTATAACCGTATTATTTTTTCTATCTAATATATTAACACCATTAAAAACTGTACCAATCCACAACATCTCATCATTATCTTCATATATTCCAGATATGTGGTTATCACTTAATGAATTATCATCTAAAACATTATTTCTATAATTTATAAAATTATTATTAGGATTAAATATACTTATGCCTAACGTACTTCCAATCCATATCATTCCTAACCTATCTTCACATAATACCTTTACTTCATCGCTTAATATGCTTGATTTATTTCCTCTTTCATACTTCCAAGTTTTAAATGTCTCACTTTCTTTATCAAACTTAGCAACTCCCCCTTCTGTACTTACCCATATATTTCCCCTAGAGTCACGTAGTATATCTGTTATTACTAAACCTGGAATACTTGTTGCTTCTTCACTATGCATATATCTATCAATTTTTCCTGTTGATATATTAATTCTATTTAAACCTCCATAATATGTACCAACCCATAAATATCCTTTATCATCTGCATATAATTTATATATATAATTACCACTTATTGTATTACTATCTTGCTCATTTTTAAAATAATGTATTACTTTGTTATTTTTTTTATCTATTTTATTTAATCCATTTGACGTTCCTACCCAATAATCACCATATATATCTTCTGTAATTGTATATACCTTTTGATTACTTAATCCATTTTCATCTTCATCATATATTCTAATAAAATTATCATTTTTTCTATCATATTTATTTAATCCATTATCTGTTGCTACAAATATATCTCCATTTTTAGCTATTAATATATTTCTTATTCTATTATTAGAAAGATTACACCCATCAATATTAGATATGTATCTTATAATTTTATTACTTTTCTTATCTATTCTATTTAATCCAGTAGCCGTTCCAACCCATATATCTCCATTGAAATCCTCTTTTATATCAATAATAAGGTTCCCAGATAAAGTCTCCTTATCTTTCTTACTACTTTTATATACCTCAAATTCATGTCCATTATATTTATTTAATCCCTCTCCTGTTCCAATCCACATATAACCTTCACTATCTTGACATAAAGAATAAACTGTACTTTGTGATAATCCATCATCTATAGTTATATTTTTAAAACCGTTAATATTCATTTTTATAGTAGCTGAAACCTCTATGCCAATATATTGAAATATCATAATAAATAATAATACTAATAATAATGTTCTTTTGTTATTTTTCTTCATATTGTTCCCCTCATTTGTCTTCATTGAATATTACGTCTTGAATATTATACCATTTTTAAGTATTTTTTTGTTATATTAGAAATATTTTTCGATTAATTTATAAAAAAATAAGACTAAATTAAAAATTTAGTCTTATTTTTCGTATTATTTACTTACTTTGTGTATTCTTTCTAAATAAAATGTAATTATCATGGTCATTGCATAATCATAAATTAAAAATATAGGTTGAGCAACTATCCATAAAACAATACTAGCTATTAAACTTGTAGAAGTATCAACAAACTTTGAAACTAATGTTTCTAATCCAGCTACTATATTTATTCCTAGAATATTTTGCATTATTATAAATCCTATTAAAAAAGCTATATTAAAAAATAATAATTTTAATATTATTTCTATATTTTCTTTTCTCATTCTCTCTATAAAATATTTTATTATTCCATATACTCCAAAGAAAATAAAATATAGTAATCCAATATTAATTGGCACTAAGAAAAAAGCAATTAAACTAGATGAAATATAAACAAATATTGATGTTTTAACATTACTTCTTATAATACATACTGGTATTATTGCTGAAGCAATTGTTAATATGGTTAATGTACTTATAGGTAAAATTGATGCACTATATAAAATTATACTTGTTAGCGCAACTAATATTCCACCAAGTGATATGTCCTTTGCCTTCACTTCATTTCACCCCACATTTAAATTTATGCTCAATACTTTAACAGCATCCTATAAGGTCTCCTCCCATACATTCACACATTGAATCTAGACACCATAAATTCATACAGCAATCGCATGTATCCATACCACTTTGAGATGTTCTGTATGGTTGACTATATCCTCTAGTTCTAGCTTGTAGTTGGCTTAACGCTTGCCTATATTCAAAATTATTAGGATCCATAGAGCATGCTCTTTGAATGTTGTTATATGCTGATTCAAACCATCCCTTTGCCATCATCACTGTTCCATATAAATAATACCATTCAGCATCCCTATCTCTTATTGAATTTAATTTACTTTCTGCAACCGAAATATTTCTCATTTGAATTAAACTTCTTATTTCTGAATAAATTGCTGTGTTATTACTATATGTATTAGATTCATTATTATTTGAATTATATCCATTTGATGATGATGTATAGCTTCCACTTCCACCGTTATTTTTTAGCATTTCATAAGCCTTGTTTACTTCAACAAGCTTTTCTTGTGCTAAATCCTTTAATGGGTTATCTACATATTGATCTGGATGATATTGTTTTACTAATTTTCTGTATGCTGATTTTATTTCTTCTTGTGAAGCTCCTGGCTTTACTCCTAATACCTCATATGGATTCATTTTTAACAACTCCTTTTTATCCTTTAACCACTATTCTAATCCACAAAACTTAAATTTATCTTAATTAGTTTTTTTCTTTTCCTTACAATTACAATTATTTATTATCTTTTCATACTTATCCATCATTCCAAGACTTATTATATTTTCGAGTATTTCCCTATTTCTCTTTAAAGGTAACTTATCTAAAGACTCTCTACAATTATATCCACAATTAAGAATAGTAAATTCCATCCTTGGTTTAATTTCTATTAATAATTCTTCATAACTCTTGTTATTTTTATTGTATAAAAAATTTATAGGATTAAATTTTTTCTTTTCTATATCTTCTTTTAAATCATCCATTGCATCTATTAAATAAATCCATTTTCCAAGGGCATATCCTAAGTTATATAACTCATATCTTAAATTTTCAGAATCATCCTCAAAATTTTCTGGATACATTTCTAATATTTTGGCTACTATTAAAGCAAAAGGATGTGAAATCTCATCAATAGAATTAAAATTCTTATTCTTTTCTAATCTAGATAATTCATTTAAATTTTCTTCTATTATATCATTAACTTTAGTAACATTTCTGTTAAATTTTCTTTTATATGGCGATAACATTAAACTTTCAACCTTACTTTTTAAACTTTTATCGTCATTTACATCATCTAATAACTTATAATAAACTAAAGATACATTCATAGCTGCTGTGTACTCTAATGACTTATTGCTTATAATCATAGGTTTATTTTTTAAAGGGTGAGCCATACATCTTTGAAATTTTATTTGTGGAGACTCCTTATGTAAACCATCTAATAATAATCCTAAAAAAGTCATATCATAATTTAAAGTTAATCTCGGTAGATTTCCAAAATTCTCTTTTATATGCATACAAACACCACAATAATAACTTCTAAAGAATTCATATTCTCTTATTTTTAACTCTGGTTTAAGTGGAGTTACATATCCAAACAAACAATCACTCCTCACATTATTGTAATTAATATAAATTCAGTATAATTTATTTAAATTCATTAATCAAATTATACTAACAATATTTTCTTATTTTATTACTTATAATGAAAATAAAAAATCAAAATATTTTGCTTCTAACAATACTCTTGTATTCCACAATATATTTTGATTATTATTTATTTAATTTATTATTTTTAAAATTTTCCTGTACGTCCCCCATGAGTTCTTCCTGAACTTGATTTATGAACCGTAGTCTTTCCACCATTATCATTATTTTTTTCAATCTTACTCCTAGTAGTATAGGTATTTATAAATATATCCTTCTTTTTATTAAATTTTATTGAATCTCTATCAACATAATTTATACTTGATGTCGCTTTTGGTGATTTATATGAAAATACTACTATTAAACAGGCAATTGTTGCTGCTATAATACCAACTATTAATGCAATAATTAGTACTTTTATTACATTAGTGTTTTCACTGTATAACTGTTGATTCTCTACAGTTCCTAAATCCATATAGTATTTAATATCCGTCATAAATATTTTAAATCCATCTAAATACTGCTCATTACTTAAATATTTACTAACATCTTCAATTATTGAATCTAATCTATTATCATCAAAATAATTCAAAGCCTGTCCTTCTGTTGATATGCAAATATCTCTTTCTTGCATATCAATAAGTAGCAATACTCCACTATATTCTTTTCCAATTCCATAATTGTTTTCTTCGTAAAAGTCATCGGCAAAGCTTTGAGCATCTTTTCCACCTAATCCATCACTAGTTACAATAGCTAAATCAATTTTATAATCTTCCTTGAATTCATTTATACTACTTACTAGCTCTTCCTTTTCCAAATCAGAAAGTAACCCTGCATTATCTACTATTGGAGATGCTACAGCTAATGCTGAAACTTGAAATGAAATTATAAATATTAACAAACTTAATAAAAATAATATACTTCTTTTTAAGCACTTCATAAAATCATCCCTCCTAGAAACACAGCTAGAAATACTATACAAAATACAGTTATAAATAATAGTGCTAATTTCTGCTTTGAAATAGGTAAAGTTCCAAAAACTTTACCGTCTTGTCCATTCATTACAAAAATATATTCTTTTTTATCTGTACTATAAGTCATCATCCATACTGGTAATAGAGCATAATTACACTTTGTTTTATTAAAACTAATATGACTTTCTCTCATTTCTGTAGAAGAATACCCAGTTATAGATTCATTTAAAATTTCATTAGTTCCTTTCTTAATTCTATCTTCAATCATTGGTAAAACTTCTTCCTTTTTCATATCATACTTTTCCGAAATAAATCCCGGTAAATATGCTATTGAAAATTCTTTTAAATCACTGTAATTATAGGGTTCTATAGCCTCCATTACCTTATCATTCATTTTATTAGATGCATTATGTGGAACATTTTTAAAATTCAAATCAGCTTCCCTATAAATATCATAAACATCAGTTTTTACATACTTATAATCTCCACTTGTCCACACTGTAATTTTCTTTCCTCTAGCACTTAATTGCCCTGTAACAGATGAGTTAATTAACCAAAATGGAATATATATACCCGTTATCTTTTCCAATTGCTTATATGATGTAAATTCTCTAGATAAAAACCATTTACTTTTACTCCACTTTATAAATTCCTCTATTGCCGTATCTTTATCAATTTTAAAAGGAATTATTTTAGATGGTTTAAAATCTCCAGTAAACTTATCACTCATTACTATAGGACCATGACAATAGCAGCAAAAAGTGGTTGTTGTATTATTATCAGCTATGATTTCAGCTCCACACCTTGGGCATAAATATAGTGAGGCTTTCTTTTCTATATCATCTAATTGATTATTATAAACTTCTTCTAAATCTTCTTCTGTTATATGTTCTTTTTTTATATCATGAAGTTCTTCTATTTCTTCTATATTAAATTCACTCAAACAGAATTCACATTTTCCTTTTTGTGAAATCGGGTCAAATTTAATCTCAGCTCCACAATTAGGACATTTATAAGAAATTGCCGCCATACTACTCCTCCCTATATTTAATATTTAAAAATTATTTCTCTTAGTTAATTATATAAAAATTACATCGTAACTATTAACACTTTTTTTCAATAATTTTCATTTAAAATACTACTTCTTCATTTTTAAATTTAATAGAACACCTTATTATATTTTGTCTATATTTTTTTCATTAACAATTTTATATTTATACAGGAAAACTTGTTATATTTATCCTAATCACTTTAAATCTTTTAAATCTTTTTATATCATCTCAGCTATTATATTTTGTAGCCTTATATAGATTTGGTTAATTTTAGAATTTATTTTTTGGATTATTTTCACTTGTATTTTTATTCCATGAAAATTTGACAGTTATTTTTTCTTATAGTATAACCTATTTGCAGACGGAGGAATTAAATTTAATAATTTTGGAGGTGTTTTTTCTGTTTAAGAAAATTATTTCATTAACAACTTCGTTAGCTATATCAATTTTAGGTATAAATGAATTTTGTGCTAGTGCAAGCATGTTAATAGATTCAAATAATAAAGTTGTTAATTCAAATTATATTAAAATTAATGATAATAAATCAGATTTATCTAAAGAATTATCTAGCATCACTAATTCAAATATTTTACTAGATAACTCTATAGATAATACTGTTAAAAATACTTCAACACAAACTATAGTTCCTACATTTGAAAATATATTACAAGATGTTAATAATTATGAACTGAATAAAAATATCGATAACTCTCAAACAGAGGAAAATGTAAATAGAGCTATAGATGAGAATACTGATACTTCTATATCAAATAATACAGAAGTATCAGAAAATAATATAAGTCCATATAAAGCTACTTATACAATGGAAGCTACAGCTTATACTGGTGGTGATTATACTGCTATGGGATTAAAACCTACTCGTAACCCTAATGGTCTTAGTACAATTGCTGTTGATCCATCAATAATTCCTCTAGGGTCTAAAGTTTATATACCTGGTTATGGGGAAGCCATTGCTTCTGATACTGGTAGTGCCATAAATGGATATATTGTAGATTTATATCTTAACTCTTATGATGAGTGTGTATCTTGGGGGAGACAATATGTTACTGTTAACATATTAGCTTATCCTGGTGAATGGTAAATAAAAGTTTTATATCTAAAAAGATGTGTTAACTTAGTTTATTCTTTATTAAAGTTTATATTCTATATTTTTTTATTTAACTAATATTTTTATTACTTTTAAGCAATACTATTTAAGGTATTGTTTTAAAATTAATATATTTCTAAAGGAGTATTTCAATATGTTAAATAAAAAAACTATCTTTTGCCTTCATAAGTATAACTGTGAAAAAATTAAAAACTTATGCTTCAATGGTGGTTTTTATCAAAAATTCACTTGTGTAAAATGCGGAAAAATAAAAAATTACTATTGGTAATCCCAATAGTAATTTTTTATTTTAGTATTATTTAATTAATTCTGCATATTTAGCTTCAGCATCAGAAGAAACTTGACTATTAACTATAAATAATGAAACTAAATTTCCATTTACTTCAACTTTAGCATTTTCAGCAACTTCCTGTTCCTCTGGATAGAACGCACTTCCTATTTTATCTTGTAAAACTTGTTCAACTGAAGCTTTTACAGCATCAACTTTTCCATCCTTTGCTTTAACAACCATAATAAATCCTGGCCCTGGTGAAATTTGAGTTTCTAATATTCCATAGTCTTCTACATCATCTAAATTTAAATGATAAATTTCATTTGCCATAGTATCATCTATTTCTGCTGGCATTCTTACGTATCCCTCTTCACCTAACTTTTCAACAACTTCTTTTGCTGATACTGAAGATGCTTGTTCAACTGAAGAACCATTTCCTACATTTTTATTTCCACAACCAGTTAATGTTGCACCTACCATTATTGCAATTAAAGCACTAACTAATAATTTCTTCATTTTTATAACCTCACTTTATATATTTTGCTTATGTTATTTTTTGTTTCATTCCATTAGACTATACTAAACATAAAAATGTTCCTTAAAAATAAAAAATTTTTTAAAAAAATTTTTATAATAATTCCACTTCGACAATTTCCATTTATTTACATTTACTCTTATTTTGTTTATACTTTATATAGATAGTATCTCAAAATAAATACTTAAGGAAATGGGGTGTTATTCATAGAAAAAAAAGGATTTGATTTAAATTACAAAAGACAATTGCTTTATAGAAAAAAAAGAAAACGTAAGTTTATTTTACTTATAAGTACAATATCTCTTACTTTATTTTTCTTTTCACTACTACCTATAATAACTATTATGTCTAACAGCAAAAAACCAACTGTAAATTTCAACTTAGCAATACCAAAAGCTGTAGAAGAACCACGTTATACTATTTGTATAGATCCTGGTCATGGTGATTGGGATTATGGTGCAATTGGTGTTAATGGAACTGCTGAGAAGGATATTGTTTTATCTGTTGCCTTAGAGCTTGGTAAATTATTAGAAAATGAGGGTAGTTTCAATGTAGTTTATACTCGTGTAACAGATTCTATTCCTTGGATTGACTCTGCCAACGATAGTCTAAAAGAAAGAATTAATATTTCTAAAGTATCTAAAGCTGATTTGTTTATCTCTATACATTGTAACTATAGTTCTGATTCTAGTGATACCAAAGGAATAGAAACATGGTATAACCCCAATGATGAAAAAAGCTTATTACTCTCTCAATATCTTCAACAATCACTTGTGGATTTAGGATATTCAAGTAATAGAAATGTTAAAGCTTATGTTGATGGAGAAGAATTAGCTGTATTAGAAAAAAATACTGCTACCTCTTCACTTGTAGAACTAGGTTTCTTAACAAATATTTCTGATGAACACTATTTATCATCTAAATCAGGACAAGCTAATTGTGCAAATGCATTATTTTCTGCAATTGTTGAATATAAAAATAACTTAAATATAGACAAAGGTACGGAGTAGTAATTTTTCTTCTCCTTACCTAATTTTTGCTTATAACTTAATTTTTAATAGTAATTTCTATATACTATTTTTCCTCGTTAGTATCTTGTTCCTTATCCACAGTCTCTTGTTTCTTATCACCTAAATACCATTTAGCTACTGTTGTAGGATTACTTACTATTCCTGCTGCAACTAAAACAGCTAAAATTGCATTAGTTAATTCGCTATATTCTTCTGGAACAACTTTTACTCCAAATGCATTTAATACAAGAGGAATTAGAGCAAAAATAGATACCCATAAGCCATAATTTTTAAAACGACTCCAATCTATCTTCATCTTTATCACTCCCTTATACTATCAATATATAATTTTATTTTTATCCTGCTATACATTACTTCTTAATTTTTAAAATTAACTTATTTTTTAACCACTAATACTAAACTTATATTTTATAATCTTAATTTCTTCCTTTAATATTAATTATTAAATCTTTATATAAAAATAAAGCCATCTTAAAATAACTTCGTTACTTTAAAATGGCTCTTAATAACTATTTTATCGTTAGTGTATATGATGAGTTAAACTTTTCTCCAACTGCTAACTTTTGAATTCCTTCTTTATCTTTTAATTCACCATTAAAATCTTCATAATCAGCATGTCCATACCATGGTTCTATACAAACAAAAGGTGCTCCCGTTACCTTTGTCCATAATCCCATATATGGAAAACCAGTAAAGTCCATAGTTATATATTTATCATGATTTCTCGACTTTATGCTTATTTTGTTAGATTTTAAATTTTCAAATACTAATGCATCATCTTTGAATAAATCAAAACTTAAAGGTATAATATTTTCATTTTTTAAACCTGGTTTTTTTTCACGTTTAATATAACCTTCAGGACCTACTACCTTTTGTTGTAAATCCTCTTTTTCATTAAACTCAAAATAATAATCTTGTATTATCTCTCCCGGAAGAATAGGACACATAAATGCTGGATGTGCTCCTATCTGGAAATATATATCTTTATCATCTTTATTTTCTACTATATAAGATGTTACAACACTCTTCTCTAAAAGTGTATACTCTATTTTTAATGAAAATTTATATGGATAAATATCTAATGTTTCTTCCGAATATGTTAATTCAAAAACCAATTTATTATCAGTTTTTTCTATTAATTCAAATTCCCTAACTCTTGCAAGACCATGTTGTGGCAATTTATACTCCCTGCCATCTACTCTGTAAACTCCATCCTTTACTTTACCTACTATTGGAAATAAAACTGGGGCATGATAACTCCAGTAATTAGAATTACCATTCCAAAGATATTCTATATTACTTTCTTTTTCTGTAATATTATGAAGTTCAGCTCCGTGAGAACTTGCACTTATTCTTATGTTATTATTCTCCAATGTATATATCATAACTTCTTCCCCCTATACTTTTCTACTAGCTAGTTATTATTCTAATAACCTCATATACTAACTAATAAATTCTTATCTTCATTTTATAGTATAAATTATACTTATTAATTTAACAATATTTTTTGTTAACAATTACATAAAATTTAAATATCTTTTTTATTTTAGTGATAAATTGCTAATATATAACTTTAATATTATTAAATTAAGGTTAATTATCTTGTTATATTATAAATTTGGAATTGATTCCAATTTAAAAATACAAAATCCTCTGAAATCTATTGTAAATTTTTACTAAGTAACATATAATAATAATACATATGGAAAATGTTAGGAGGGTTTTGGTGTGGAAAATAACATTAAAAATACAAAAGAATCATTTCAAATATTTTTAGAGGAGCGTAATATTCCCGATCCAGATGAATTGCTGGGAAAAGCTCTTAGATATCTTAAGAACAAAGGTCAAATAGTTGAATTTAAAGGTTTTAATAAAAATAATGATGCAATCGTTGAAATAGATAACACACTATATAAATTTGATAAATGTTTCGGTCTTTGGCAATCAGCTAAATTCACAAAAATAGAAGATAACTATGTAAGTACTAATAGCACTACTAGAAAAACTAAAATAGAAAGTTTTTATTTATAATCTCTCTATACACATATGTAAAACTTTATCTATAAGCCTTAATTTATTTATAATTTCTAAATCTAATCCAAGAAATAAAGAGTTTGTATTTTCATATACAAACTCTTTATTTCTATTTCTTTACTCTCTCTTCATTTTCAGTTTTTTTAACTACTTCCTTATTATTTTCCTTTTTATCCATCACAGTCTTTTGCTTTGCTTGCGGCTTTGGTGGAAGTTTTTTTATAAATTTACCACCTATACTCAATTCTTCTTTCTCATTAGCTACCATTATAATTTCATCAGTTAAATCAATTGCTTTCTTTGAACAAAAATCTTTACATAACCCACAAAAAGTACATGATGTTAAATCAAATGACATTGTTATTTCTTGTCCACCCTCTATCTTTTCTACTGTTCTAGTTATAGCATTAGCTGCACATACTCGCATACAAATTCCACACCCAATACAAACATCTGCATTAAACTTTAATTTACCTCTATAATTTTCAACTCCTTTCATATCATCCAATGATTCTTCATTAGTTAATACCGGTTTAAAAATATTACTAATTCCCTCTAAAAAGTATGGAAGTTTAAACATATTCATATTCCTCTCTCTTCTTATTTAGTAATTCTATCGCTTCTAATATTCCCTTTGCTATTGCTTCTGGCTTAGGAGCACACCCTGCAACTGTAATATCTACATTAGTCCATTTATCTAATGGTCCATCAACAGAATAACTTCCTTTAAATACATTACATGATGCTGGACAAGAACCAATAGATACTATAACTTTTGGTTCTGGTACTTGCGCTAAAACTCTAAGCATTCTATCCCTTGATTGTGAAGTTACTGGACCTGTCACTACAACAATATCTGCATGCCTTGGAGAACCTGCAAGTTTAACTCCAAATCTTTCAATATCATATCTTGGTCCAAGTAATGCAACTAATTCAATATCACATCCATTACATGAACCTGTATTTACATGATATATCCAAGGAGATTTTTTTCTTCCATTTTCAATTATTGACATATGCTCTTGCCTCCCTATAGATTAAAACTTACTAATACATAACTTAATAAAGCTAGTATAGTTGGAACAGTCCAATAAAACTTAAACATTTGATGTGTTTTATATCTTCCCATAAGCCCTCTTACTATTGATAAACACAGTAATGAAATTATCGTAACAAGCACTAATAATATTAAAGTGTTAATAAGTAAATCTAATTCTAGTGAATTTGTTTTTACACCAATTCCCCCCAAAAATAGTACTACAAATAATGCACTCATTACATAAAACTTAATATTATGAGTAAGCTTGAATAAACCTAAATGTAATCCACTATATTCTGCAAGTGGTCCCTCACAAATTTCTGTTTCAGCCTCTGCTACATCAAAGGGAGCTACTCCTACTTTTGCCGGTAAAATCATTAAAAAAGCTATTGCTGCAGGAAATAATGATATAGTAAACATAAAACTATTAGTACTTTGTTGTGCATTTGCTATAGCTGATAATGAGTATGTTGTTCCTTGTCCTAATATTATTCCAGCTTTTTTACAAACAGCAAGCATGCAAGTTATAAGTGGCAATTCATAAGAAACCATTGTAACCACTTCTCTTGATACTCCAATAGATGCAAAAGGTGAACCTGAAGCCATTCCCCCTATAATCATCGCTACAACTGGAATTATTAATAAATATATTATTACAACTATATCTGCTGTACCACCAATAAATGTCCAATTATAAATAGGTAGTAATACTGGAATTATACAAATGCTCACCAATGCTATTATTGGTGCTATTTTAAATACTATTTTATTTGCATTTCTTGGAATAATAGTATCTTTCCCCATAAGTTTCACAAAATCATAAAAAGGTTGAGTAAGTTTAGGTCCTCTTCTTCTCTGCATCCTAGCCACAATTTTTCTATCTAGTCCTGCTAAAAATAATCCTACAATAACTGTAAAAATGAAGCCTGGAAATACAAGTAAATATATTAATTTATTTAAATATTCCATATTTCCCACCTCCTATAAAACTATAAACGTAACTACTATTACTACTACCAAAGTAGCTACTATCCATAAAGAATACTCATTTACACTACCATTATGCGCCTGCCTAATACTATTAAAGTATCCCTTTAACTGATGCTTCATTGCCCAAAACAAATCATTGCTTTGAATTTTAACATCCTCTCCCTTTTCTCCTCCAACGTAAATATCATATTTACATCCCTCAGTAAAAGGTGCTTTGCTATAGTTTGTACCATCTTTAGCAATTTCTCTGTACTTTTTAAATATACTCATATCAAAATTATTATTTTTAAATTCATCAATTTCCTTTCCTGAATTTTCGCCCTTAAAAGTAACAAATACTAAAACACCTAAAGTTAGTATTATAAATAGAACTAAAAAATTAGTTGGCTCATATATACCATTAGTTGAAAAGTTTATATCCTTAATAACTTCATTGCTAAATAATTCATCATATCTATTTCCTAGTGCTGAATTAACATATCCTCCTATATTAAAAATACTCTTAATAACAGGTGTTATTAAATTATTTATAATAAACTTAGGGAAAACTCCAAACACTACTGTTCCTAATGCTAATATTCCCATTGGAATTCTCATTGAAAGCGGAACTTCATTAATTTCAGTATGTTCTTCTCTTGATGGTCCAAAAAATGCACTAATTCCAACCTTTATAAAAGATGCCAAAGTAAGAGCTGAAACTACTACTGCTATTATTGAAACTATTCCTAAATTCCCACTAAATCCTGCTTCATAAATCATCCACTTTGATGCAAAGCCGCTAAATAACGGTATGCCACTGATTGCTGCTGCACCAAACATAAACATAGTCATAGTAAAAGGCATTCTTTTTCCTAGCCCTGACACCGAATCTAAGTCTGTAGTTCCTGTAGTATATAGTATTGCTCCTGCAATTAAAAATAATAATCCTTTAAATATTGCATGGTTTATCATATGATAAACTCCACCAGTCATTGCTAATACTGCAATTTCACCACTTTCTATAATTGCTATTCCAAAGGCTGTTATTATATATCCAATTTGTGAAACTGAATGGAATGCTAAAAGCCTCTTAAAATCATGTTGCAATAAGGCCATTGAGACACCTATTACCATAGTTATAATTCCCCATGCTAATATTAGATAGCCAATAGGTTCATTACTTGCTAATCCAAATACCATAAATACAAGCCTTATTATTGCATATACACCTGTTTTACTCATTACACCTGAAAGTATCATTGAAACTGATGATGGAGCCGCCATATGCGCATCTGCTGGCCAAGTATGACATGGTACCATAAATGCCTTTACAGCATATCCAACTATCATAAGTGAAAATGCCACTATCATTATAGGAGTTATTTCACCTTCCATTTTTATTAAAACTGCTATTTCTGCTAAATTTAATGTTTTAGTTTCACTATATATTAAGCAAGTTCCAAGTAAAATTAATGATGATCCCAGTGATCCTGTTACAATATACTTAAAAGCAGCTTCTACAGACTTATATTTATAATTTCTAAATGCAGTCAATGCTATTGCTGCAAATGTCATTATTTCAAGCATTACGTACATATTAAATAAATCACCAGTAAATACAAATCCTATCATACTTGAAGTTAATAATAAAAATAATACATAATATTTTTCTAGACCGTTATCCTTGCTCATATATTTTAAAGAAAATATTGAAGACAACAAACACGCTCCAGTGATTATAAGTCCTAAAAATATACCTAGAGAATCTATTTCAAGGGCTATACCATAAGCCTTTCCATTTATAGGTCTCCAATTTCCCATCCAGGTTACTATATTATTCCCATCAACTAGTACAGGTTTAACTAAAAGTAATACACATATAAAAGATATAAAAATAGCTGATACTGCTAAAATTTTTTTAAGTCTTAAATACTTATCTTTAAAAATTCCTAATACAAAAGCTAGTATAAAGGGCGTCATTATTGCTATTATTGGAAGATTATTAATAAACTCTTTACTCATCCTCTAATCCTCCTTATATCATCACTTTCTATACTTCCATAATGCTCTTTTATTTTTATTACTATAGATAGTGCTAATGCTGTAACGCAGGCCCCTATTACTATGGAGGTAAGAGTTAATGCTTGTGGAATAGGATCAACAAAAAATGTACTATTATCACTAAATATTGGTGCAGTCCCATTTGTTCTATATCCAATTGAAATTAACAACAAATTAATCCCTGAATCTACTATTCCCATTCCAATTACAATTTTTATTAAGTTTTTCTTTAATACAATTATGGCAATACCAATTGATATTAAAAGAAAAGCTCCTATATAGTTAATTGTCATTTACTCGCCCTCCTTTTTCTTTAAATTTGCCAACATAATTAGTATTAAAAAAGAAACACCAGCAAAAACCTTAAAGCCTACTGCAAAATTCATTAAGAATATACTTCCTGATGAAAACAAATTTCCCGGAATACCCTTTTCCAATATATTTCCAAAGAAAACTCCAGAACTTAATAATCCTATAAAAGCTAAAATTATGAATCCTAATGCTCCTATATCTTCAGCGACTTTAAATGTATTCTCCTTTATTCCTTTATTTATACCTTTAGATCCATATCCAATATAAATAGTGGAAATTGCACCTGCTATTAACACACCACCTTGGAATCCGCCTCCTGGTGATAAATGTCCATGTATTATTATATAAAGTCCTAATGTAAGCAAAATTGGTAATACCAAATTTGTACAAGACATAAGAATTGAATCTCTTCTTTTTCTCATATTATCTTTCCTCCTCTGCCTTTTTAGAAACTCTTAATACTGCAGCAACACCACAAATCGCTGTAAATAAAACTATTGATTCTCCTAATGTATCATATCCCCTAAAATCAAATACTGTTGCTGTTACTGTGTTTATAGCACCAGTCTCTGTCATAGTTTCATTTATTATTATTTGAGATGCATCACCAAAATGTTCTGGCTCTGATCCCATCTTAAAGGCCGTATAGGAAAATATTGCAAAAACCAGAAAAAGTATTAAATAAGTTATTTTCTTTTTCATTTCTTTTCCTCCTTTACCTTCTTATCTTTAACTTTATTCATTGTTACAATGAATATTACTGGTGTTAATATTGCACCAACTGCTGCTTCTGCCAATGCAACATCAGGAGCTTTTAGAATTAAAAACTCTAATGCTAAAAAACTACCTAAAACAACCATAGCTATTATGCAATGCAATATATCATCTAAAAAAAATATACAAAGAGCGGATATAACTAAGCCAATTACTATAAGTGTATTTAAAATACTTAAACTATTCATTTATATCCCTCCCATAATGATCAACCTTTGTTTTATCACATAATGGGACTTTTATTTTGTAGGCTGCTCTTGACATAGCATGTGCTGCAACTGGATTGCTTATAAGCAAAAATATCATGATAATTAATGCTTTTATCCCCAAAGATATATTAGAATTACCAAAACCATAAATGCTACAAGCTAAAGCTATTGGCATAGCTCCCATAGTCGCTATATTAGTTGCTGATTGAAGTCTACAAAAAGTATCAGGCATTCTAATTACACCAATAACTCCTGCTAAAGTGAAGAATAGCCCAATTATTATTAATATACAAACTATTACTTCTAACACAGACATCACAATTCCCCCTCTAAATATTTAGAAATTAAAACTGTACCTATAAACCCTAAAAGAGTAATTATTAATCCAAGGTCTAAAAACATTGCCCTTCCTTCAGTTGTTCCAAATAAAATCATTATTACTCCTAAAATTATATCTATAGAATCTGCTGCTAATACTCTATCTATTACTGTGGGCCCTTTAAATACCCTATATATTAGAACTAACGCTAGGATGGCCAAAATTATGGATACTACTGTAAATATAAGATTCATATTCATTATTTAAAAAGCCTCCTTACAAAATATTCAAACCTACCCTTTATAATCTCTGATGCTCTTTCTGTATCTTCAGTTTCAACATCAATCCAATGAATATACATTGCATTTTTATCTTCTTCTTCATATATATCCATAGTTATAGTTCCAGGAGTTAAAGTTATACAATTTGATAACATTGCAAGACCATAATCTGACTTTAAATCAGTTGTTATTTTTACTATTCCTGGATTAATATTTAACTTTGGAGATAAAGCTTTTATTGCAACTACGAAATTTGCTTTTATTAATTCCCATGTGTATACTGGAATGAATATTATTAAATTAATTATTCTTAAATTTTTAAATAACCAAAATCCATCTTGTGGTGCAAAAAATGAACTTGTAAAACAACTAACTACTATGGCTACAATAGCACCTACTATAAGTTCTTGATGACCTAATTTAAATATATTAAAATCTTGCATTAAAAATAAAATCCAAAATAAATATGACAAAATAAAGGTCGAGATAAATGCTGTACCTTTTTTCATTAAATATCCACCTTCTCTTTTATATTTTTTTTAATAGCCAATTTATAAATTTTTTAGTTCCCCCTTCTTTTAATGAGTCCACTTTAAATATTTTAGAATATGGATTTCTAAGAAGTGTTTGCTTTTCAACTTCATTGTCATCAAATTTAAAATATTTAATCATATCATATTTTGTAATTACTACTGCATCAGCTTTTGAAAACATTAAAGGATATTTAACAACCTTATCATCGCCCTCTGGAACACTTAATAACGCTATTTTTAAAACTTCTCCAATATCAAATTCAGCCGGACACACTAAATTTCCTATATTCTCCACTATAACCAAATCTAAATCATCTAAGTCAAATTCACCAATAATATGCTTAATAGACATAGCTTCAATATGACAAGCACCTTGAGTATTAAGCTGAACTACAGGAATTCCCTCCCCTTTTATTCTTTTAGCATCTATAGTCCCCTCAATATCCCCTTCAATTACACCTACTTTTTTATCATATTTTTTTAATTCATTTATCAAATTTAATATAAATGTTGTCTTTCCTGCACCTGGCGATCCCATTATATTTATCATTGATACTGATTTTTCTCTTAGTTCTTCTTGTACTTCTTTATGACAATCTTCATTCCACTCTAATATTTGTCTCACAACTTTTATTTCCATCTTAATCAACCTCCATGGTATCTAAATAAAACTCTCTTCCTTTAATTATTTTATAGTTATTACCTTTACATTTAGGACATACATAATTATTTTCTCCAAGTTCACCTTTGTATCCACATTTATTACAAGTTATAGCAACCTTTATTTTCTCTATATTAATTTCCGCTTCTTCTGCAATTGTATCTTTTGCAACTATTTTAAAATAGTATGATATACAACTTGGAACTAAATCAGTTAATTCTCCAACCTTTATATTTAACTTTTTTATTCTTTTAACATTATACTTTTCGCCTTCATCTATACATATCTTTAGTATAGATTGTGTTACAGCTAATTCATGCATGATTTATTACCTATCCAAACATGAAAAACATGGATCTATACTAGCAACTATAAGTCCAGCATCTGCAATTGTATTATTTTTGAGCATAACAGGAACAGTCATTGCATTCTTAAAGGTTGGTACATGAATATTAACTCTTCCATTGGTTTGTCCACCATTGGATACTACATAATAAGTTACTTCTCCTCTTGGTGCTTCTGTAACTGCTATATACTCCCCTGCTGGAACTTTAGGTATTTTATTGCCTAAATTAATAGGACCTTCTGGCATATTCTTAAGTGCTTGCTCAATAATCTTGCAGCTTTCTTCTATTTCAATTAATCTAATCACAGCCCTAGAGAAAACATCTCCATCATTTGCTAAAGCTACATTAAAATCAAAATCTTCATAACAGTTATATGGCATACTTTTCCTTACATCAAAATTTACTCCTGATGCTCTTCCATGTGGTCCACAAGCCCCATAATTTAATGCATCATCAGTTGTTAAGATTCCAACTCCCTTTGTTCTTGCTGCTATACTTGAATCTTTAGCATATACATTATAAATATTTTTATATTCTCTTCTTAATTCTTCTATCATTTTTAATACCGTATCTTTTTGTTCTTTGGTAATATCTCTTCTAGCTCCCCCTACTATATTCATAGCATAATTTACTCTATTACCTGATATAACTTCTAACATATCCATTATCTTTTCCCTTGATGCAAAACACATCATAAATAATGAATCAAAAGCAATTATATGAGCAGCTAATCCTAACCATAAATAATGTGAATGTAATCTCTCCAATTCACTTATTATTACTCTTATATAACTTCCTCTTTTGGGAACTTCCATTCCTGCAATATTTTCTACAGCTAAACAATATGTCATGGCATGAGAGTGTGAACAAATTCCACATACTCTCTCTACTAAAGTTATTGTTTGAATATAATTTCTAGACTCTGTTAATTTCTCTATTCCTCTATGGTTATATCCTATAAATACTTCAGAATCTTTTATAATCTCTCCCTCTGTAAGTAGTTTTACATGAACCGGTTCTTCCAATGCAGGATGATAAGGTCCTAACGGTAAAATATAACTCACTTTTTTACCCCCTTTATTTATCTTTCAATTTCTTTAATTCTTCTAACGTCATAATAAGTATTTGTCCTTCTCCATTCTTAAACTCTTCCGGCAAAAATAATCTTCCACTAAATTCAAGTCCATCAAATTTTACTGGCATCATCTCTTGTATTTCTTCTTCAAACCATTGTGCACCCTTATATATATTAGTTAATGTTGGTATTCTATCTTCTCCGATTATTCGATACTGCCCTCGAACATCATCATATTCTAATGTATACACTACAATATTAGTTTTTTCTTTATTTACATATCCATTTATAGCGACTAATCTTCCACCTTTATCCCTAATATTTTTAACTATAGTTAAAAGATTTTCCTTAGAAATCTCATTAATAATATTATTACCCATGATTTTTCCCTCCTCTCTTTCTATTTTACTTTTTTTACCATTTCCATAATCTAATTATACTTCATTTCTATTTACAATTTAATATATTATGGTCATTTTAAAAAAATATCTTTTTATTCTTACTTATCACATTACTTATATTTTTTTGTTTTATATATACATTTTTTATGATATAATACATAATATATGATTGTTGTTTACATAGTATAATTTATAATTAAAGGAGTTTTTGCAATGGGTTTCAAAGATAAAATGACGAAATATTACTCTGATGCATACATGGAAAAATACGGAGATAGAATGACAAGTGTTTCTGGTACAGTCTTATCAGTAAAAAGTGAAACTAAAAGTTTTCTAGGTATTTTTAATAGATTACATGTTTGGTTAGTTGTTAAATCTGATGCAGGTAAGCAAATAGCTAAATGTGAATATAAGAGAAATAGATGGTTTAAAAAGCCTGAATTTATAGATATTAATCAAGGTCACAAAGTAATTATCATGGGTATTAAAGGTGAAAAAGGTAAAGCTAATTCAGAAGTTATTATGGCTTCTAACATCGCAAACTTAAGCACTAGAAAAGACCTTCATCCATTCGATCACAGCCAAATAAAGAAGGCTAGACAACAAGCTACAAAAATGAGATCAAGATAATAAAAAGAGTCGCAAAATAGCGACTTTTTTTATTATAAATATTTATCTATCAATATATTTCTATTTTTATATTTCTATTTTTCTTAAAATTATCTTTTTTAAGTATATTTTTTATTAATTATTTTAACATTTTATTCTATTTTTTTTCATTTTACCTCATCTTTAAACACACTTTAAGTATGCTTTTTGTAAAATACCACACTTTTATATTCATTATATGTACAAAATGTCTAATCTTTTTTATTCCTTATTTATACAAAAATGTTATAATATATCATATAAATTACAAAAAGAGAGGTGTTAAATATGAATTGTTGGTCAATACTTGGAATAGCTCCTACAAAAGATGTAAAAAGAATAAATGAAACATATGATAATCTGTTGAAAAATAAACCTTCAAAAAAACAAATGCTTAAAGTTGCATATGATAAAGCTGTAACATTAGCTAATTCATCTATTCAAGATATCGCTGGTGGTATAACTAAAACTAACAATTCTAATATATTAAATTACATAACTAACTATTGTAATGATAATACTCACATAGATAATATCTCTGATATTTTTTCTAGACTTAATTATATTTATTCTGATAGTTCTCTTAGATTTAATGAAAAGAATTGGATGTTAATATTAAATAACATCAGTTTTGATGATGAAAATACATTTGCTATTTTAGAAAATAAGTTTATTAACTTTTTAATAACTCACAGATATATACCAAATAAAATATATGTTTTTCTCAACAAAAAATTTAATTGGACTGAAAGGAAAAATTATCTTTATTCTCTATATAATAAAAATTCTATAGACTTACTTTTAAATACAATTTCAAATCCATTACCTATATCTTATAAATATCTTTCAAATATTAATCCAGAAATTGTAGAAGAGTATTTATCATTAAGAGAAAAAGCATATATCTATTTTAAAGATTCAAACATAAAAGAAAGTTATAAAAATCTAATTGCAGCCTATTCTCTTTATAAATTTGATTTTGATTTATTAAAATTATTAGGAAGTTATTATTATGAAAAAAAGGATTTTATAAGTGCATTACGTTATTTTAAAGAAGCACTTGATATCAATAAAAATGATTTATACTGTCTTTCAAAGTATGGTCATATTCTTTATAGCTGTAAACAATATTCTAATGCCGTTATTTACTTAGAGAAATACTTAGCTAATATTAGAAACGACTTAGATATATCGTCATTATACGACTTAGCCTATAGCTATTATTATTCTTTTGATTACGATAAATCTGAAAGGTTATTTAAAATTTTATTAAAACTAAACCCTAAAGATACATCATTAAATAACTATATAAAAAATATAAAAGAAAATAATTCAAACACTAAAGTCGCGCCAATTGTAAGACCTTCATATGAAAAATATATCGATAGTCAAATTGCACTATTTATTAATAATCTAGAGGAAATATACAGTAATTTTAATCTTAGAACTTCATTAAATATTTGGGAAAACTTTATTAACAACCATATGAATGACTCTAAATTATTTTATATTTTGGAAAATGAATTACTATTATTTTTAGAAAAACATAAATATATTCCTACCGAAGTTTTAAAGTTACTTCAAAAGCAATTTAATTGGAACGAACGCTATAATGAACTTATCACACTCTATCCTAAAATAAACATTAATTTTATATTTACAGAATCAAAAAAGATTAATGCACCTAGCTATAAATATTTAGCTAATGTACCTAATGATCTCTTAGAAATATATCTTGAAAATCGTACTTTAGCATCAAATTTAATTGATTCCAAATCTAAAGATGCATTAAAGTATTTAGATTTAGCTCATAATATTTATACAGAAGACTGTGAATTATTTAGATTATATGGTGATTACTTTTCTTATATGAATTTAACTTATGATGCTATAAACTATTATAAAAAAGGACTAGCACTAGATTCTAATAATTTTTTATGTTCTATTAATTTAGCTATTTTATTAGTTGATGTAAAACAATATAAAGAAGCTCTTTATTATTTAGAAAAAGAAGCTAATTCTATATCTGGTTGCCTTTTTACTAATAACGAAAATTTCTTATATAGATATGCACTTTGCTACTACTATACTAATGACTTAAACAATGCAAAGATTAACTTTAAAAAGCTACTTAAACTTGCTCCTAACCTTCACTATCCAAAAATATACTTACGCAATATTAATAATAGGTTAGCTGGCAGAACAAAGAAAATAGTTAATATAGAAGTTATAAATAACCCTAACTATAAAGAAAAAGAATTTATTCCTAATACACTTAAAACTATCTCAAATATTTTCAGCAATATGAAATATCTCTACAAACACTCTTAACTTTATTCTTGTCTAAAGTTAATAAAAAAATTATTATATAACATTCTTAAAGTTAATGTTCTTGCTACAAACACTATATAAAATATAGCAAGGACATTAACTTTTATACTAATATCCTTAATTATTGCTAAAATAGCCATATAGAAAAATTTATTATAATATTGTAGTGAAAATATTTGTAATTAATTTTTTAACTTCACTATAGTTTGCAATAGTCTATTTACAATGCTCACAGGCATATTGACGATCACACTCCTGTAGAGTACCACTATTTATTACTTTACTTCTTGAAAGTGTTCTACATGTACTACTCATATGATAACTCTTTCCTTTTGGAGTCCAGTATACTGTTATTAGAGTTTCTTCCGTTAATATATCTGTATCTTCATCTATTTCTTCGGCATTTATATAACTTTCAATATTTTCTTCTTTTTTTTCATCAATATCTATTTTAATTTCACCTATATATGTACTTTTCTCATTAATATTATTTTGATTTTCATCTATTATATCTATACTTATTAAATCTTCAATCTTATTATCATACTCACTAATCTCTACTTCTTCTGAAATATCTTCATCTTCTATTTGAACAGTATTTTCATATACTTTTTCTTCTTCATTATAAGAATCTTCTACTTTTACAGTTTCTATTTCTTTATTATTTTTTGATTCTTTACTATTTTCATCCTTATATTCTTTAACTTCTTTATTCTTATTTTTATCCTTCTTCTTAAATATATCTAATGGTAAATTTTCAACAACTGTAACAACTGCTTTTCGTCTAAAAAATTCTCCTTTAAATAGATATATAATACAACATACTACTATTATTGATACTATTATTTCAAACATTATTAATTTATCTTCCTTATTACATATTTACAAAATTTTAATCTAATAGCTATCAGTTGTAATACTATAATTTCTATAAATAAATTATATGAAACTATATAACAACTTCTAACCTTCTGTTAAATCTAAATTTTCTTATAATTAAAAATTCCGTGTATTTATAGTATTTAACTCTTTTGATTATACTATTACCATCAATGTAAATAAAGTGCTATTTATCAATATCATTAACTTATTTAAATAAAATTTTAATATTCTCTCTTTTTAAATTAAAATAAAATCCACAATGTATAATTTTAGGTATTTATACATATCTAAAATCGCATTGTGGATAATTTTATTATTACATTTTAAACCCTTAGTAAACTACTAATTCTGTATCATTAATAGCCTTTTCAACCATTGCATCTATATCTAAAACTGATTCAGCTTTTCTCATTGCTTCTAATTGTGGTTTTGTTTTAGGGTGCTTTGGTACGAATATTGTACAACAATCTTCATATGGTAATATTGAAGTTTCAAATGTTCCAATTTCCTTAGCTATATCCATAATTTCTTCTTTATCCATAATTATTAATGGTCTAAATACTGGTCTATCTGCACAATCTGTACTTACTATTAAACCTTCCATTGTTTGACTTGCAACTTGACCTATACTTTCACCACTTGAAATTGATTGTACTCCATACTTTTCTGCTAAAGCACAAGCACATCTCATCATAAATCTTCTCATTAATATAGTTAATTCATCTGGTCTGCACTTTTCCATTATATCTAATTGAATTTCTGTAAACGGAACAATATATAAGTTAACTCTTTCTGTATATTTTGCAAGTATTTTTGCTAATTCTTTAACCTTATCCTTAGCTCTTTCAGAAGTATATGGATGACTGTGATAATAAACACAGTTAAGTTCAACACCTCTTCTTGCCATTAAATAACCTGCAACTGGTGAATCTATACCACCTGATAACATAAGCATTGTACTACCATTCATTCCATAAGGTAATCCTCTTACCCCTTTTATTTTATCGTTACTTGTACATATATATGCCTTTTCTCTTATCTCTACTTTAACTAAACATTCTGGATTTTTAACATCAACATCTAAATCGCCTTCAAAATGATGTAGAATATATCCTCCAACATCCCTAGATGTTTCTATTGAATTTAAAGCAAACTTTTTATTTGCTCTATTTGTTTCTATTTTAAAAGTCTTAGGATTAGCTTCTTTAATTCTCTTTAAACACTCTTCCTTAATTGCAGTTAAATCTCTTTCAACTTCTGTTACTATCCAAACTTCAGCAACTCCAAAAACCTTTCTTACTCTTTCTGTAGCTTCTTTTATATTTTCTGCCTTAATAAAATATCTACCTTGATCAGTAATAAACTCATAGTTTAATCCTTCAAGCTTTTTCTTTATATTATCTCTTAATTTCTTTTCAAATTTCCCTCTATTTTGCCCCTTTAAAAATATTTCTGGCGCATACTTAACTAATATTAATTCATTACTCATCTTTTTACTCTCCTTAAAAACACTAACGACTTCTTTAGTACGTCAATTGTATAATCTACATCATCTTTTGTATTTTCATATGAGAAAGAAAATCGTATCGCTGATTCAATTTCTCTATTATTTAATCCTAAAGCTTTTATTACATAACTTCCATGAGCTGCACTAGATTTTGATGTACACGCAGAACCAGTTGCAACATAAATTCCTTGATCTTCTAATAAGTGTAATAATACTTCTGCTCTAACACCTAAAAATGATACATTTAAAATATAAGGTGAAAAACCATCTAAAGGACTATTAATTCTAATATTGTCTATTTCTTTTAATCTTTCTATAAAATAAGCTTTAACTTCTAATACTTTATTATAATTTAAATCCATATTTTCAAAAGTAATTTTAGCAGCTTTTTCAAATCCAATTACTCCAGGTAAATTTTCAGTACCTGCTCTAAATCCTTTTTCCTGTTCACCACCAGAAATAAGAGAATTTAATACAATCCCCTTTTTTATGTATACAAAACCTACACCTTTAGGTCCATGTATTTTATGCCCTGCTACTGTTAAAAAGTCTATTTTTGATTTATTAACATCAATAGGAAGTTTTCCATATCCTTGAACTGCATCTATATGTAATTTAGCTCTATTACTTTTTTCTTTTATTAGATTTCCTATAGCTTCAATATCTTGTATAGCTCCCATTTCATTATTTACATACATTATTGAAACTAAAACAGTATCTTTACATATTGCTTCTTCCAAATCTTCTAATGAAATTTTACCTTCACTATCAACATCTAAATATGTAACCTTAATGCCTCTATCTTCTAATTCTTTACAAGTATTAATTATAGAATGATGTTCAAAAGTTGTTGTAATTAAATGATGTCCTGGCTTTAATAGCCCTTTTAAAATTAAGTTATTTCCTTCACTTCCTCCAGAAGTAAAGTATATTTCATCTTTATTACACTTAATAGTTGATGCAAAATATTCTCTTGCTTCATTTAATCTCTTTTCACATTTCATTCCTATCTTATGTAAAGATGATGGATTGCCAAAATACTCCTTCATACCTTTACTAACTTCTTCTATTACTTCATCGTAAGGCACAGTAGTTGCACTATTATCAAAATAAATTTCCATTGACAATCACTCCTTTCCTTTAGTATTTGCATCACATTATTTTAAAATTCTATCATTTACTTTAACATAAGTAAATAATTTATAAAAGAAAAATCTAGTATTCCTATATATTTTGTATGAAATCTAATAATAAATAAAAAATCTTTTAATACGCTTTATTCTATTTAAATTAAAGAACTTTAAAATACTAAATCATTTAGTGTATCATGATTAATTGTAGTTGCTAAAAGTATAAGTAATATTGCAATTAAACTTCTATAATTGCTTTTTATTGTTTTCTCATTTCTTGCTTCACCAGTTTGTGCAGCTGATGTCATATAACTATCCCATATAATAAAAGTAAAAATTGATGTTGATAATAAATATAACTCATTAGTTATTTTAGGGCTTTCACTTAAATCTGCTAAATTTTCAGAGTAATTTGTACCATTTATTTGATCTGAAACCTGCATTCTTTGCCAATTAATATATTCAGCACTTAATAAAATCCCATAAATAGTTATAAATATTCCGATTAAAGATAAATTTAATATTGACTGTTGTTTTAGTAATGCTTCCTTTTCCTCCTCAGTCAAAGTGCTTTGTTCCTCAGTAGTAGTATTATTTTCTGTATTATTTATAGTTTCTTTATTCTTACTTCTTTTGGCAGTACTATTTTTATTATTTTTCTTCATATCATATAGCCCTAAATTAGTTTTCATTATAATATATTCCTAATATTAATTGTTGATACCTTATAGTCATCTTCTATTGTTTTAAAGTTCTTTCATCTTAATTTAATTCACATATGATATTTGCTTAAAATTTTTTTATAGAAAAATAACCAATGCTTCTTAATTGAAACATCGGTTATTGTTGCTTTTCATTAATTTTTAGCTTCTAAAACTAAATGTTACTTTTATTCCATTGCTATAAATTCTACTTTATCAACAAACTCTAATTTACTTAAGTCTTCAAGTACTTTACTTAATTCAAGCTTTATTGTAGAAATATCTATTGTTAAACTTAAATTTGCTAAATTATTTATTGGAATACCTTGATCTATGGTTAAAATATTTCCACCTTGCTCTGAAATAAAATTTAATATATTTGAAAGCACTCCCTTCTCATGTCTAATTATCATATTAAAAGTAGCTTTTCTACCATTAGACATTTGTGAAAATTCAAATACATAATCTTTATATTTATAGTAAACACTTCTACTTATTCCTACAAGCTTAGTAGCTTCTGTAATTTCTTTAACCTTTCCTTCTTGCAATATTTTTTTAGTTTTCATTACCTTTTCAAAAACCTCAGGCAAAACTTTTTTATCAATAACTAAATAATCACCATTCATTTTAATCACCTTTCAAAATTTTTGCCCCAACTTTATCTATTGCTAATTCTTTAATATTCCAATTTAATTTTTCTTCTTTAATAAACTTTTTAATATCATCTACAAAATCCAAATCATTTTCATCTATAATTGCCATAATAGTCGGTCCAGCACCACTTAAAAAGCATCCATATGCCCCTATATTTAATACTTTTTCATAAACTTCATCAAAACCTTCAATAAGCTTGCTTCTATATTGTTGATGTAGTCTATCCTTAGTTGCTTCTCTTAATAACTTATAATTACCATTCATAAAGCATGAGATTAGAAGTGCTGCTCTTCCTATATTATAAACTGAATCCTTAAACGAAACTTCACTTGGCAAAATTGCTCTTGCTTTTTCAGTAGAAAGTTTAAAGTTTGGAATTAATGCTATAAATTTAACACCATTTTTAATTTCTATTTTATTATATAAAGTTTCTCCATTTGCCATAACTGTTGAAACTAAGCCACCAAATATAGCTGGACATACATTATCCGGATGCCCTTCTATATCAATCGCTAATTTAAAAACTTCTTCTTTTTCAAGTTCTTTATTCATCAAGGCAAATGCCCCTATAAGCCCTGCTACTATGCAACTTGAGCTTGATCCTAAGCCTCTTGAAATCGGAATATCTTGTTTTATAATTTTAATTTTAAGCCCTTTAAATTTAAAATTATATTTATTAAATACCTTTTTCATTGCCATGAAAATTATATTATCTTCATTTTTAAATTCTTGTTCAAATCCTTCAAAAGATATACCTTCATCTTGCAAAGAAAATCCATACTCATTATAAATACTTAAAGCAATTCCCAAAGAATCAAAACCTGGCCCCAAGTTAGCTGATGTTGCTGGTACTCTTACTCTAATCATTATAATTCACCTTTAAAAATTTTAATAGTGCTTGTTTCATTTCTTTCTTTTCATATACATCTTTATGCAGAACTTTCTTTTTATCTAACTCTTTAAGATTTTTAGGAATTTTAATCTTAGTATACTCTTCTAATAAATTTAATAATTCAAAATCATTTTTTCCTTCAATATCTAATTCTAATGCTCTACAGATACTTCTTGGAAACTTATACGGACTTGCTGTAGATACAACTAATGCTTCTGTATAATCTGAGGTTTCTTTTCTATATTTTTCAAGAACAACATATCCTACTGCAGTGTGTGTATCTATTAAATATTTTTTCTCATTATATACCTTATTTATAGCATTATAAACCTCTTCTGTATTTGCATAGTTTCCATAAAAGTCATTTAACAACTTTTTGCTTAATTCTGAAATTTTATAAGCCCCATTTTTATTTAACTTCTCCATAAGCTTTGCTGTTTCTTCACTATTTCTATTAGTAATTTCAAATATTAATCTTTCTAAATTAGAAGAAACTAAAATATCCATTGATGGTGATTCTGTTAATATCAACTCTCTACGCTTATCATAAATTCCCGTTTGCATAAAATCAGTTAATACATTGTTTTCATTTGATGAACATATTAGCTTTTCTATAGGTAGCCCCATTTTTTTGCTATAGTACGCTGCTAATATATTTCCAAAATTCCCCGTTGGAACTACTATATTTATCTTATCGCCCTCTTTTATTTTTTGCTTATTTACCAACTCAAAGTATCCATAAAAATAATAAACTATTTGTGGTATTAATCTTCCAATATTAATTGAGTTTGCAGATGATAATAAAAATCCATTAGATTTTAAAAATTCCTTTAACTCAACATCCCCAAATATTTCTTTAACACCACTTTGAGCATTGTCAAAATTTCCTTCAATCCCTATTACTTTTACATTATTCCCATCTTGTGTTGTCATTTGCTTTTGCTGAATTGCACTAACCCCATTTTTCGGATAATATACTATAACTTTAAATCCATTCACATTACTAAACCCCTGTAATGCAGCTTTTCCTGTATCTCCTGAAGTTGCAGTTAGTATAACTATCTCTTCTTTTATATTTTTATCTTCTTTTGCAGCCTTCATAATTTGTGGTAAAAATAAAAGTGCTGCATCTTTAAAAGCTGATGTAGGTCCATGATATAATTCTAAAAAACCTTTTTCTTCCTTAACATAGAATTTATTGCTATATGCATTATTAATTGCTTCTTTTAATTTATCTTTACCTATATCATCAAAAAAATTACTTATTATTTCATATGCAAGTTTTTCATAAGAAAGCCCCTTTTTTTCTTTTAAAACTTCATATAAACTTGGAAAACTTATTGGAACATATAATCCTCCATCATCAGCAATCCCCTTTATAATTGCTGTAGAAGATGAAATAACGTCCCATTTTCCTCTAGTACTTATAAACTTCATTTTACACCCCCTATTTATTACTTATATTATTCATCTTCTATTTACTAATATACTTTTTTGCAATAATTACCATAGATAAATTTTATCATGTTTCCCTATAAAACACAACTGTTTTTTATTTGTATACATATCACCTTTCTACATTCATTTACTCCTATTAATTTATAAAAAATAAAAGACAGCTATATCAAGGCTTTAATATAAATGCAATGATACATTTATATTATGATATAACTGCCTTTACATGTTATTTCATGTTGCTTATCCTTTTAGTCATCTTCTTGATTTTAATAGTGTATGCTTTATCTAATTGATGTTTTAAAAGTTAAATTTTTTTCTTATTTCTTTGATTTTATAAGTAAATACACACTATTTATTAAGAATATTATTCCTGAGAAGAATATTACTAATAGCCATTGTCCTAGATTTAATGCAACAGTATTAAATATTCCCCTTAAAAAAGGTACATATAATATACAACAAATCATTGTGATTGATACTAATACAGCACCTAATAAATATATATTAGTAAATATATTTATCTCAAATATTGAATGTCTTTCAGACCTACATTCAAATACATGAAGTAATTGTGACATAACTAATGTACATAATGCTATAGTTCTACAAGTTGCTAAATTCATTCCGTAATATCTACCTACCATAAATGAAAGTAATGTACATACACCTATTAAACATCCTCTTACTATTATTTTTTCCCAAAGTCCTCTTGCAAAAATTCCTTCATTTTTTTGCCTTGGTTGTTGCCTCATTATATCTTTATCTGGTGGATCAACACCTAAAGCTATAGCTGGTAGTCCATCTGTTGCTAAATTAACAAATAAAATCTGAATTGGAGTAAGTGGATTTGGCATATAAAATAATGATGCTAAAAACATAGTTAATACTTCACCTAAGTTACAAGATAATAAATATCTAATAAATTTTCTTATATTATCATATATAACTCTTCCTTCTTCAACAGCAGATACAATAGTTGCAAAATTATCATCCATTAAAACCATAGCTGCTGCTTCTTTAGTAACATCTGTTCCTGATATACCCATTGCAACGCCAATATCTGCTTCTTTAATAGCTGGTGCATCATTAACTCCATCACCTGTCATAGCAACTATATTATTTTTTTTCTTAAATGCCTTAACTATTCTTAACTTATGATTAGGAGATACTCTAGCAAATACCCTTATCTTATCAACTCTTTTACTTAATTCTTCATCAGACATTTTTTCTAACTCTTCTCCAGTTATAGCTTGATCATCTGTTGTACATATATTTAATCCTTTAGCTATTGCAAGAGCTGTATTCTTATGGTCTCCTGTAATCATTACTGGTTTAATACCAGCTAATTTACATTTCATTACCGCATCTTTAACTTCTGGTCTTGCTGGGTCAATACTACCTGCTACCCCTAAAAATATTAAGTTATTTTCAACACTTTCATTTTTTACAAGCTTTTCTTCCTTATATGCTGCTGCAATACATCTTAATGCCCTATTGGACATACTTTCTATATAATTATATAATTGCTTTTTCTTTTGAGGTGTAAGTATTTTTATCTTTCCGTTTTCTAAAACAGCACTACATTTTTCTAAAACTCTTTCTGGTGCACCCTTCATATAAAGGGTTTCCTTACCACTTTCATTCATTATTACAGTCATCATTTTTCTAGTAGAATCAAATGGTATTTCATACACTCTATTGGCTTTATCTACAAAATTTTGAATACTATTAACATCCTTAAAAAAAGCTTTTACTAAAGCTGTTTCTGTTGGATCACCCATAAGAGCTTTTTCTATATTTTTAACTTCATAATTGTAATTTGTATCATTACAATATATAAATGCCTCTTTAAGTTTTTCACAATTATTAAGTGATTCTTTATCTAATTCATATATTTTACCATTTAGTAAAACTTCTTTTACTGTCATCTTATTTTGAGTTAATGTTCCTGTTTTATCAGAGCAAATCACCGATGTACACCCTAATGTTTCAACTGCAGGCAACTTTCTAATAAGAGCATTTCTCTTAAGCATTCTACCTACACCTAGTGCTAATGCAACAGTTACTATAGCTGCTAATCCTTCTGGTATAGCTGCAACAGCTAATGATACTCCAAGTAAAAACATCTCTGTAATATCATTTCCTCTTATTATTCCCAATACTGTTACTATTACACAAACAACTATACAAACAACTACCAATATTTTTCCTAAAGAATCTAATCTTTCTCTAAGTGGTGACTTTTCTTCCTCTATGTTATCTAAAAGATTTGCTATTTTACCCATTTCAGTATCCATACCTATAGCATCAACTAATAACAAACCTCTTCCCTTTAAAACTATAGTTCCCATAAACCCACTATTTTTTCCCTTGCTTGTATCTTTCGATATTCCTACTGATTCTCCTGTTAACAGTGATTCATCTACTACTATATTAGCCGTATCAATAAATGTTCCATCTGCTGGAATCCTATCTCCTGATTCCAGTACTACTAAATCACCAATTGTTAAATACTTAGAATTTACAACTTTTACATTTCCATCTCTTATTACCTTACAAGTTGGCGCTGCTAGCTCCTGAAGAGCTTCTAATGATTTTTCTGTTCTAAACTCTTGTACGAATCCTAGTATTGCGTTTACAACTACAATAATAAGTATTGTTACAGCATCTGCTTTATCTCCAATAATACCTGATACAATAGTTGCTCCAATAAGTACCCAAACTAAAAAGTCATTAAATTGAGATAAAAAAATTAAAATTGGTGATTTCTTTTTATTATGTTTAAGCTCATTTAAGCCATGGTCAGCTATTCTTTTTTCAGCTTCCCTAGTGCTTAATCCCCTATTAAATCCTTTTTCCTGTATCACCCTTTTTCCTCCTTCTTAAGAACTCTTGTATATATATATTAATGTTTATGTAATACTATGATTGATTAATGAAAAATTCTGTAACCATCAATAATAATTTTTATTTACAAATTAGCTTTACAAATATAGAATAATACTATGTGAAATTTGCATTAGTTTCATTAAATAACTTACTTTAGGAGGCTTAATTGCATGAAAGATATAATTTATGTAACTGGGCATAAAAACCCAGACTCTGATTCAATTTGTGCGGCTTACGCATATGCTGAGTTAAAAAATAAAATAGGTGATATGAACGCTATCCCTGTTAGACTTGGTAATGTAAATCAAGAAACTCAATATATATTAGATTATTTTGGCGCTGAAGCACCAAAATTCTTAAGCACAGTTAAACTTAAAGTTGAAGATTTAGAATTTGATGTTATAAATCCTATAACTCCAGAAATATCTTTAAAGACAGCTTGGAATATAATGAGAGATAAGAATATCAAAACTTTACCTGTTGCTGATGAAAATCAACACTTACTTGGTGTTCTTGCAGTATCTAACCTTACTTCTTGCTATATGGATATTTGGGACAACAGAATTTTAGCAAAAAGTAATACAACTTTAGATAATATCATTGATACTTTATCAGCTAAAGCTTCTTATATAAATGAAGAAGTAACTCACTTCCCTGGTAAAATAGTTGTTACTGCTATGCAACCTGATACAATGTCTGGTCATATAGAAGAAGGAGACATTGCTATAATTGGGGATAGAGAAGAAGCTCAAGAAGCATTAATCAAACTTAACGTTTCATTAATGATAGTAACTGGTGGATATGCTCCATCCGAAAGAATAGTAAACTTAGCTAAAGAACATGGAGTAACTATTATTGTAACTCAACATGATTCATTTACAGCTTCAAGACTTATTGTTCAAAGTATCCCTGTTGGATATGTAATGATAAAAGAAAATCTAGTTACTTTCTCAACTGATGATTTAGTTGATGATATTAAAGGAATTATGACTGAAACTAGATTTAGAAGCTATCCTGTAATAGACCTAAATGGTAAAGTTGTAGGAACAGTATCTAGATATCATTTAATATCTGATCATAAGAAAAAAGTTATTCAAGTTGACCATAATGAAAGAGGTCAATCTGTTGATGGACTAGAAGATGCTGAAGTTTTAGAAATCATCGACCACCACAGAGTTGCTGATATTCAAACAAACAATCCGATTTTCTTCAGAAACGAGCCAGTTGGAAGTACTTCAACAATAGTTGCTAAGTGCTTCTTTGAATCTGGAATTAGACCATCAAGAAAAGCTGCAGGTCTTTTATGTGGTGCAATAATTTCTGATACTTTATTATTCAGAAGCCCAACTTGTACTCAACAAGACATATATAACTGCAAAAAGCTTGCTGAAATTGCTGGTATAAACATAGAAGAATTTGCAAAAGAAATGTTTAAAGCTGGTACATCTTTAAAAGGCAAGACAGTTGAACAAATCTTCAACTCTGACTTCAAACCATTCACAATTGAAGATATAAAAGTAGGTATCGCTCAAGTTAACACAATGGATATTGAAGGATTTATGCCTTTAAAAGAAGAAATGTTACAATATATGGACCAAAAAGCTAAAGAAGCTAGCTTAGATATGGTTATGTTATTATTAACTGACATATTAAATGAAGGTTCTGAAATATTAGTAACAGGTGCTAAACCTGAAATAGTTGAAAAAGCATTTAAAGTTACATTAGAAAACAATGGTGCATTCCTTCCTGGAGTTCTTTCAAGAAAGAAACAAGTTGTGCCACCAATAACTAATGCTATAACATCTTAATTTAAACTATAACTATAAATAGCACATAACTTTTATAATGTAATTTGTTATTTAATTATAAGTAAATTCTAAAATAAAACTGTATCAAAAAATATTTTCATGTTGATAAATATTTTTGATACAGTTCTTTTATTTATATTATAATTAGGTTTTTACAGTATTAAAAATTACTTTTAAACTTTCAACCACCCTAAATTTTATATTTCCCTTTTACCTTCTAAAAGTTCTTCATATATATTCATAATTTTTCTTAAGACTTCATTATTAACATCAAATTTAATATTATCAATTTTTTCAATTGGTAATATAGCAACAGAAGTTCCTGAAATAAATACTGCATCTAACTCCCCTACTTCTGATGCTTTTACCTCTTTTTCTTCTATTTTTATTCCCAATTCATTTGCTATTTTAAATATTTTATCTCTTGTAATTCCCTTAAGAACATGCTCTGCTTTTGCTGTTATAAGTTTTCCATCCTTTATTCCAAAGAAATTTGATTTACTTCCCTCTGTTATAAATCCATTTCTATCTACTAAAAGTGCTTCATGCGCATTAGCCTCTTTCATTTTCTCTGCAATTTTAGCCCTAAAATCAGTGCTAACTATCTTTAAGTTTGGATTTTCTCTTTCTCCATAGTAAAGTATAGTCTTTATTCCTTTTTTATAATATTCTGCACTTGGATAGGAATGCATTATATAATATATTTTAAAATTACCACTTGTAGTATTATAAGTAATTTTTATATTTCCAATAACATCATCATTAGCTTTAATAACTTTATCTATTAATTCTTTTATTTTTTCATCATTGAACGGAAATTCTTTATGTATAAGCTTAAATGATTTCTTCATTCTTTCTAAATGATCTTTTAAGAATGCTGGTTTTCCATTAACCACTCTCAATACTTCATATATTATTTTTTCTTTATAATCTTCGTCAGTAAATTTTTCAATAGGAAATATATCTCCATTATTTAAATAAAATTTATTTATAGCTTCCATAATATTAACTCCATTTAATCTTTAAATTTTATTTCCAATTTAATATTTCTATTTCATGTTTCTTTTTATAATTAATTAAGTATGGTTTACCTACTAAATCTAATAATGGCTTATCTGAAAGCGAATCTGAGAACATATATGAATTTTTAAAATCTGCATTTATATTCTTCTCTTTTAAAACTTCATTTAATCTTCTAACTTTTTCTTCTCCTTTGCAGTTATTACCATGCATTTCTCTTATAAATTTACCATTTTCAAATTTGAATTTAGTTCCTATTATCAAATCAACTTCTTTAATTGCATAAAACTCTTTAATATAAAATTCCGGTGATGCAGATATTAAAATTACCATATATCCTTCTCTTTTAAGTTTTTTTATCATATCAACAGCATCTTTATAAAGAATTGTACTTAATCTTTCATCATAAAATTGCTTTGTTAAAATAGCTAAATCTTTTTCTTCTATATTTTCAATAAACTTTAAAAAACACTCTTTAACTCTTTTTTCATCATATACTTTTATGCTATACATCAATCCTGAATATAAAGCCCTTGGTAAAAATCTTATATTTTTTATATCCTTTAATACGATATATTTAAAAAACTCCATTAATGTTTCTTTTCTTGTTATAGTATAATCTATATCAAATATTGCTAATTTCTCCACGTCTAATCCTCCATTTTTAACTTTTTCTTTTAATATAGTACATATTAAAGGCTGCGCATTAAATAGCAACAGCCTCTTAAATATTTATTAGTCTAACTTTTCAATAAACTTATTAATTCTAACTAACCCTTCTTTAATTGCATCTAATGAAGTTGCATATGACACTCTTAAATAATTATCAAGGCCAAATGCTCTTCCTGGAATAACTGCAACTTGCTCTTCTTCCAATAATTTAGCAGCAAAATCCATAGAGTTATTAATTATATCCCTATTAAGTTTCTTTCCTAAATATTTTTCAATATTTATCATAATATAAAATGCACCTTTTGGTTTTATTATACTTATATTTTTCATTTTCTCAAGTTCAGAAACCATATAATTTCTTCTTTTTTCAAACTCTTTAATCATGTGTTGTATTTCGTCTTGTGGTCCATTTAACGCTTCTACCGCTGCATATTGAGTTATTGAACATACATTAGATGTCATATGACTTTGTATATTAGTCATAAGCTTTGCTATTTTTTCACTAGATGCTGAATATCCCATTCTCCATCCAGTCATTGCATAAGATTTAGATAATCCATTTATAACTACAGTTCTTTCATATGCATCTTTTGATAAACTAGCAATACTTACATGCTTTTCTCCATCATATACAAGCTTTTCATACATTTCATCTGAAATAATAATTAAATCATGCTTTTTTGCAAATTCCGCAATTATATTTAATTCATCTTCTGAATAAATTGTTCCTGTTGGATTATTAGGAGTATTTAATACAATAGCTTTTGTTTTTTCAGTAACTACTTCTTCTAAATTTTCCTTTGTAAATTTATACTCACTACTTTCATCACTTTTTACAAAAACAGCTTTTCCGTCTGCTAAAGCTATAAGTTCAGGATAACTTACCCAATAAGGATTTGGAACAATAACCTCATCACCTGGATTTAATATAGCTAAAAATGTATTAGCAAGACTTTGCTTTGCTCCAGTAGAAGCTACTATTTGTGAAGGATTATAATCTAAATTATTATCTTCCTTAAGCTTTTTACATATTGCTTCTCTTAATGAAATTATTCCATTAACATTTGTATATTTAGTATTTCCATCTTCCATAGCCTTTATAGCTGCATTAATTATATTCTTAGGTGTATTAAAATCTGGCTCACCTGCACTAAAGCTAATTACATTTATTCCATTTGCTTTCATTTCTTTAGCTTTTGCTGTTATAGCTAAAGTTACCGATGGTTCTATTCTTTCTGCTTTATTTGAAAAATTCATGCCTTTTGCCCCCATTACTTTCTATTAAAATTAATAAATTTATTTAATAATTCTTCATTTAAACCGTAACTACCAATTCTTGCTGCTTTACATTCTTTAACTCTACCATGATAATCACTTCCTCCAGTAACATATAATTTATGTTTTCTAGAAATATTGAAGAACTTATTAATATCACTTTGCGAATGGCTTGGATGATAAACTTCAATTCCTTTAAGCCCAAAACATTTTAATTCTTTAACAATATTTTCAACTTCTATCTTTCTATATATTTGTCCAGGATGTGCTAATATAGCAACACCACCTGCAGAATTTATAGTTTCTATACACTCTTTATAGTTTAATCTAAACCCTTTAACATATCCTGGCTTTCCTTTAATTAAAAAACTTCTAAAAGCACTTTTGTAATCTTCGAAATATCCCTTTTTAACCATAGCATTTGCTACATGACTTCTCCCCACAGTACAATCAATATCTATAGCTAAATCTTCTATATCTAAATTTATATCATGATTTTTTAAATTAATTAATATTTCCTCTACTCTTTTTATTCTTTGAAAATTTAATTTATCAACCATTTCTTTTAATGAACTATTATTTATATCAATAAAATAGCCTAAAATATGCAATTCCATCTCTTGATACTCTGTACTAAGTTCTATTCCAGGAATTATATTTATTCCTTCATACTTATTATTAATTACATATTGTGATGCAATAGAATCATGATCCGTTATGGATATATATTTAATATTTTTTTTCATTGCTATATTTATTATTTCTTCTGGGCTTTTAATTCCATCAGAATAATTAGAATGAATATGTAAATCCGCATACTTCATCTTATTCACCTTTTCTTTAAGTGAAGCTTTAATCTCCAATTAATATAAAAACTTATCTATATTTTTAATATAAATTTACTTCAACTTTTTCTTTATCTTAGTTTAATTCATCAACTTATTTGTTATTCCATTAAACCTTAAAATATAAGATTAAATTTTAAGAATTTAAGTAATATTTCCCATAATAAAAATATATCATTTAACTATTAAAAAGTAAATTAAAACACCTTCTTACGTATAAATAATTAACTCTAAACATTTAAATTATTTTATAAAAGGCTCTGTTAGACAATAATGTTGATATGTGCATATAAGTCTTAAATAGTGTTATAATATAGATAATAACACTATCGGAGGTAAGATTTATGGCAACTCTTTCAAATATAAAGTCAGATATAACATCACTTAGTGAATACCAGTTAAGAGAATTATTTAACTATATAGGTGAGATGCTTACTCTTGGCTCATCTAATGTAAGTCTTAATAAAGAGTTTAGAGAATCAAGATTTAGCAAGGGGCAATGTTGCCCCCATTGCTAATCTACTTCTGTAGTAAAGAATGGTAAATTGAATGGTAAGCAACGTTATGTATGTCGTTCTTGTAGTAAATCCTTTAATGATTTAACTAAATCTGCGTTATCCTGTACTAAGTTACCTCTACAAACGTGGATTGAATATGTTAAAGGAATGGTTATAGGACTTTCTATAAGAAAGAACGCTGAAAATGTAGGTGTAGGTGTTAAAACATCATTTTATATGAGACATAAAATTCTTGATTGTATAAGAGCATTTATAGGTGTTGGTGATGTAGACGGTATAGTAGAAATGGACGAAACATTTGTTGCCGAATCTTTCAAGGGGAATCATAAAAAGAGTGGTTTTAAAATGCCGAGACCTGCTCGAAAAAGAGGCAAACAAGTTAAGAAACGTGGTATAAGTAATGAACAGGTTTGTATAGCAACAGCAATTGATAGAAATGGAAATATAATATTAGAACCCTTATGTAAAGGAAGGGTTACTTACAATGCTCTTGAAAGGCTTTATGAAGGAAGGATAGACTCTAACTCAATAATCTGTACAGATAGCCATAAATCGTATATACAATTTGCCAAAGACCTTGAATTAGACCATAAAAAAATAGCAAGAGGTCATTATAAAAATGATATATACCATATAAATCATGTTAATTCGTTGCATAGTAACCTGAAAATTTGGATGTATAGATTTAAAGGAGTGTCTACTAAATTTCTATCTAATTATATGAGTTGGTATAAGTGGCTACAAAGTTTTAGCACTGATAAAGAAGTTATAAAAACAAAGAATATGCTTATCCATAGTGTAATTCCATTTGTTGACACTAAGATAGAAGGATACAAGGAAATAAAATATAATTTCTTTTAGGTATTGCTTGATAAGTGTATGTTTGTTAGTATTATATGTAAAAATTATACTGAAAGATTACGAGGTGGGGGATTATGAATGAACTTATAAAAATTCTAAGAGATTATGATAATGATGATATTATAAAGGATTTTTTATTAGATAAAGAATTAGAATTTTATAATAACGACATGAAAGATATAATTATTTCTTTGGGTTTTTATATTCCTAATTATAACATATTAACATCATTACTTGAAATTCATGACAGTGTAGACCCAACTGAAACTGAAATGTTTGCGAATGGACCAATAACCAATGTTATAAATATATATCATACTAACATAAGTTATTTGTATTTAGTTAGAAGAGAGCAATTTGGATTAAGAGACGAAGATGCTATAATAACAGAATTAGTGTTTAGTAATAATACTAAAGAATTGATGAATAAATTGAAGATAGACCTTTGCAATAGAAATATTGTTAGGGAATCTAAACAGAGTTTATAGTTAGATAGGGTTGTAATTTGTACAACCCTATTTTGAGTACAATATCAACAATTTAATCTAACAGAGCCTTATAAAAAAAAGTTGCAACAATTAAATTGTTACAACTTTTTATTATTATTCGTCAGCTAATACGTTAGTGTAGTATTCAGTAACTTTATCAAATTCAGCTTCTTCTGGAACTATAAGTTCTCCTTCTTCAGTTGATCTGAAAAGATATACTGACTCATCTTCTGGATTTTGAGCTAAAACATATTCGTTTTCTTCAAATTCAAAAGCATCAACTATTGGACATGAAATTACATTTCCATTGTCATCTTCTAAATCTACAACGAAGTGTTCATGTTCGTGTTCTCCACATCCACAGTTATCTCCACATCCGTGATCGTGATTATGTTCGTGTCCGCATCCGCAGCCTTCACCGCATTTATTTAATTCTTTTTCCATGTTTACATTCCTCCTTAATAATAAGTTAAACAATTTATCTTGAAAATAAACATTTAAAAGATAAAATTATAAATTTTTATTTAACTTAAGTAGTCTTTATAATTGTACCCCTATTTTGAGGAAAATAAAAGAAAAATATATTATTTTCACTAAAATTTTATTTTCACTTCAAATTCAATCAAGTAAAGTGGAATTTTAAGGAAATAAAAAGTCATTTACTTACTCTATTTCTAACTAACTATTAACTAAAAAGAGGCTATGCTATGCATAGCCCCTAATATTTATTCTTGATTTGCAAGTTTTCTATAATTTTCAAGTCTTTCCATTGCATCAGCTTGTGTCTTTTCAAATAAAGCATCTGCAGCTTCTGGAAAAGCTTTAGCTAATGAAGCATATCTAACTTCACCCATTAAGAATTCTCTGAAGTCACCCTTTGGTTCTTTTGAATCTAAAGTGAATGGATTTTTAGTTCCCTTTAATGTTGGATTATATCTATATAATGCCCAATATCCACAATCAACAGCTTTTTTAGCTTCAGCTTGTGAATTAGTCATACCAGCTTTAATACCATGATTTATACATGGAGCATAAGCAATAATTAATGATGGTCCATCATAAGCTTCTGCTTCAGCTATTGCTTTAAGAACTTGGTTCTTATCTGCACCCATAGAAACTTGAGCCACATATACATAACCATAGCTCATAGCCATCATTCCTAAATCTTTCTTCTTAGTTCTCTTACCAGAAGCAGCAAACTTAGCTATTGCAGCTGTTGGTGTAGCTTTAGAAGATTGACCACCTGTATTTGAATAAACTTCTGTATCAAATACTAATACATTTACGTTTTCTCCTGATGCAAGAACATGGTCAAGTCCACCGTATCCGATGTCATATGCCCAACCATCTCCACCAAAGATCCATTGTGATCTCTTAACGAAGAATTCTTTATCAGCTAATATAGTCTTAGCTATTTCAGCATCACTATTTTCAAGTGCAGCTACTAAAGCATCTGCTCTTTCTCTAGTTCCAGCACTTTCTTCTTTATTATCTAACCAATCCTTTAATATAACCTTAGTATCATCAGCTAAATCACTTTCTAATGCTAACTTAACATTTTCAGCAACTCTATCTCTTATAGCTTTAACACCTAAGAACATTCCTAATCCATATTCAGCATTATCTTCAAATAATGAATTTGCCCATGCTGGACCATGTCCATTATGGTTAACTGTATATGGAGTTGCAGGAGCTGATCCTCCCCAAATTGAAGAACATCCTGTAGCATTTGCTACCATCATTCTATCACCAAATAATTGAGTTACAAGTTTAGCATATGGAGTTTCTCCACATCCTGCACAAGCACCTGAGAATTCAAGAAGTGGTTGTTCAAATTGGCTACCTTTAAGTGTAGTCTTGTTCATTGGATTTTTCTTAGGAGTTACTTCAGTAGTTGCATAATCCCAAGCTTCAATTTGAGCATGTTCTTTATCTTGTGGTACCATAACTAATGCTTTATTCTTAGCTGGACATACCTCAGCACAGTTTCCACATCCTGTACAATCAAGAGGTGTAACACCAATTGAGAACTTATATGGAGTTTCTGTCTTAAGTGCCTTAGCATCTGTTAATCTCATTGATTCTGGAGCTTTTTCTGCTTCTTCTCCATCTAATAAGAATGGTCTAATTGCAGCATGTGGACATACTACTGAACATTGATTACATTGAATACAATTTTCTGGAATCCATTGTGGTACATTAATTGCAATTCCTCTCTTTTCATAAGCTGCAGTACCAGCCATGAATGTACCATCTTCCATACCATGCTTAACAAATGTTGAAACTGGTAATCCAAAACCTTCTTGTCTGTTCATCGGTGTAACTATATCATTAATAAATGCTGGAGCTTCTTTAGTAGTAGCTAACTCTGACTCTACTGCATTTGCCCATGTTGCTGGAACTTCTATCTTAACAACAGCATCAACACCTGCATCTATAGCAGCATTATTCATATTAACAACTTTTTCACCCTTTTTACCATATGAAGTAACAACAGCTTGTTTTAAATATGCTACTGCTTCATCAACTGGAATAATATTAGCTAATTTAAAGAATGCAGCTTGCATTATCATATTAATTCTTCCACCAAGACCAATTTCTTGAGCTATTTTTACAGCATTTAAAGTATAGAATTGAATGTTTTTCTTAGCTAAAGTTCTCTTCATTTCTGCTGGTAATTTTTCTTCTAATTCTTCTGGACTCCAAATTGTATTTAATAGGAATTTACCATTATCTTTAATTCCTTCTAATACATTATATTTATAAACATATGATTGGTTGTGACAAGCTATAAAATCAGCTTTATCAATTAGATATGGTGATTTAATTGGTTTTTTACCAAATCTTAAGTGAGAAACTGTTATACCACCTGACTTTTTAGAATCATATGAGAAATATCCTTGAGCATACATATCTGTATGGTCTCCGATAATTTTAATAGCACTCTTGTTAGCACCAACAGTACCATCTGAACCTAATCCCCAGAATTTACATGCTTTAGTTCCTTCTGGTGTAGCATCTATATCTTCAACTGTTTCTAATGAAGTAAATGTTACATCATCAACTATACCAATTGTAAATCCATTTTTAGGTTCATCCTTAGAAAGATTAGCATATACTGCAGCTATATCTGAAGGGTTTGGATCCTTTGAACCTAATCCATATCTACCACCAACTATAACTGGAGCATTTTTCTTACCAGCAAATGCACTTACTACATCTAAGTATAATGGTTCACCTATTGACCCTGGTTCCTTAGTTCTATCTAAAACTGCAATTTTCTTAACTGTGCTTGGAATTGCAGCTAATAATTTCTCTATTGAGAATGGTCTATAAAGTCTTACTTTTACAACACCAACCTTTTCTCCTCTTCCATTTAAGTAATCTACAGTTTCTTCAGCAACATCTGTTCCTGAACCCATTGCAATAATTATTCTATCAGCATCTTCTGCTCCATAGTAATCAAAACAATGATATTCTCTTCCTGTTAATTTAGTTATTTCGGCCATATAACTTTCAACTACTTCTGGAATATCTTCATAGAATCTATTTACAGCCTCTCTAGTTTGGAAATATATATCTGGATTTTGTGCTGTTCCTCTAGTAACTGGATGATCTGGATTTAGTGCACTTCTTCTAAATTCATTAACAGCTTCCCAATCAACTAAATTAGCTAACTCATCATATTCTAAAACTTCTATTTTTTGAATTTCGTGAGATGTTCTAAATCCATCAAAGAAATTCATAAATGGAATTCTAGTTTTAATTGCTGCTAAGTGTGCAACAGCAGATAAATCCATAACTTCTTGAACTGATCCTTCTGCAAGCATAGCAAAACCTGTTTGTCTAGCCGCCATAACATCTTGATGATCTCCAAATATATTTAATGAAGATGTTGCTAGTGCTCTGGCTGATACATGTATAACTCCTGGAAGTCTTTCACCAGATATTTTATACATATTAGGAATCATTAATAATAACCCTTGTGAAGCTGTATATGTAGTAGTATACGCTCCAGCTTGTAATGATCCATGAACAGCACCTGCTGCTCCTCCCTCTGATTGCATTTCCATAACCTTTACAGGTTGTCCAAAAATATTCTTTCTTCCTTGTGCAACCCATTCATCAACATGCTCTGCCATTGGTGATGATGGAGTTATTGGATAGATAGCAGTAACTTCTGTAAACGCATATGATATGTGTGCAGCAGCTGTGTTACCATCCATAGTTTTCATTTTTCTCATCATGTATACCTCTCTTCTCCACTTCAATTTAAGCATATATATGAATGGTATATTATAAAATTTAAATTTACGACTTTATTTATAATATACCATTTTTGCTTACACCATAAACACTTATTCACTTTTAATGATAATTATACTTGAGCTAATAGCTTTCCTAATTCTTTAGATCTTTGTATATCTTTCTTTTCTACAGAATCTCTAACAACTATTTTCCCAATTACATTAAAACCGAATTCCTTCATTTGTTCTTGCCATTTATCTATAAATGTTGTTTCTCTCCATCCACATGAACCAAATAAAACTAAAGGTTTATTATTTATATCTATCCCCTTTAGGCTTTCAATAAATGGCTTCATATCTATTTCTTCTATCTCATCGTTTATCATAGCTGGACTTCCAAATGCAACTGCATCTGAATTTAATACATCCTCTAAAGATGAATCTGCAACATTTTTTGTTTCAACTTCTACATCTCCTATGCTAGCACCTTCTGCTATAGCATTTGCCATAATTTCTACATTTCCACCATTACTCCAATATATTATTGAAACTTTTTTCATCTTCGCACCTCTTATACTTTTGTTTTATTGTATTTTTTACCATTAATTCCATTATATAATACTATGGTTTTTTTTCAAGTTTTTTACCTTAATATTCCAAAATATTTTCCTGTAAACTTTACCATACCTTATTTTTTATCAATACTATTCATTATAACTGTAATTATTGCTTCTACGCCATTTTTTGCATCACTTTTTGACATATTTTTAATAAGCTCATCTTTTCTATTTTTTAAATCATTTAGCTTATTGATTAAATTATGTTTTTCCATCATTTCATCTTCATCTAAAACTAATGAATATCCTTCTTTTTCAAAAGAATTAGCATTTAAGACCTGATCTCCTCTACTAATTTTCTTTGATAGTGGAATTAGAAGCGTTGGTTTCTTTAATGCTAATAATTCAAAAATAACATTTGCTCCAGCTCTAGATATTACAAAATCAGCAGCCTTAAGAAAATGTGGTAAATCTTCTTTAACATATTCAAACTGTCTATATCCTTCTAAATTTTCTAATTCTTTATCTAAATTTCCTTTTCCACAAATATGAATAACATTAAAGCTTTTTAATATTTCTTTAATATGATATCTTACTTCATCATTTATACTTTTAGCTCCTAAACTTCCGCCTATGACTAGTATGATTTCTTTATTATTTTTAAATTTACATATATCTAAAGCTCTTTGTTTATTTCCTTTTAGTATTTCTTCTCTTATTGGAGTTCCTGTTAAAACTCCTTTTCCATCCTTTATATAATTTAAACTTTCTCTAAATGTAACACATAATTTATTACAGAATGGTGCAGATAATTTATTTGCAAGTCCTGGAGTTAAATCAGATTCATGTGATACAACTGGAATCTTTTTCATCGAAGCTGCTATTACAACAGGAACTGCAACAAATCCACCTTTTGAAAATATTACATCTGGTTTTTCCTTAGATAAAATTCTACTGGCTTGATATACTCCCTTCATTACCTTAAATGGATCTGAAAAATTCTTCATGTCAAAATATCTTCTTAATTTTCCTGATGAAATTGAATAATATGGAATATTGGCATCTCCTATTATTTCTTTTTCAATCCCCTCATAACTGCCTATATATTTTATTTCAAATCCCTTCTCCTTAAGCTTTGGTACTAAAGCCAAATTAGGAGTTACATGTCCTGCCGTTCCTCCACCAGTCATAATAATTTTGTATTTACTCATTAAAACACCTCATATAATTGATTTATGTATTTATAGCCCCATATCAAAATACCTTATTTAACTAATAATATTATTTTGATATAAATTATTTTTTGACTTCCTTAGTTGTCATTATTATTCTACCACTAAACCAGTAAATTTCCACCTTTTCCTCTAATTAAATATTATACAAGCTCAATAATTGGATAAGCTATAAACATAAAGTTAAAGGAGGTGAAATTTAATGGCACAAAGTTTAGTACCTGAAGCTAAAGATAAATTAGCTAAATTCAAAAACCAAGTTTCTTCTGAAATGGGAGTTCCTTTTACAGATTACAACGGTAACCTAACTTCAAAACAATGCGGTAGCGTTGGTGGTGAAATGGTTAAACGTATGGTTGAACAATATGAAAAAGGAATCTAATTTATTTTAGTAGTTTATTTTAAGTAAATATTTAAATATAAAATTTGAATATTTAACTTCTTGTTCGTTTATACCAAAAGGGGTATCTCTTAATTGAGATACCCAATATTATTTATTATATAAATTTAAACTCTAATACTTTGAATTACTAATTGTACTGTCTTATTGCCTCTAAATTCATTAATATCTGGATAATAAATAATATCGATACTTACACTATTATTCTCTCCATTTATCATTTTATTATATTCAACTTCCCCATACTTCTCTTTAATTAATTGTAAATTTTTTTCTATATCTCCAAAATATATACCATCTATTTTTAAATACCCATCAGTTAAATTAAATTTTAATACATTTTTATCTTTTCCTAATATCATTGCTTTCAAAACTTTCAATCCTTTTACACCAAAGTTTGGTTTAGGATTAGCTTTTCCATATGGTTCTAACAATGATATCTCATCAATTAAATTATAGTTAATGTTATTTATAGCTAAAGGCATATCAATTGATATTTTAGGTATTACATCCTCATCTGTTAATACCGTTTCTTTATTTAATCTTTCTCTAAACAAATCTATATTTTCTATAGGTATAGACATACCTGCAGCCATTGGATGCCCCCCAAACTTTCCAAGCAAATCTTTACACTTTAAAAGCTCTTCAAACATATTATATTCTTCTATAGATCTTCCTGATCCTTTTGCTCCATCATGAGCTTTTGTTAAAATTATTGTTGGAAGATTATACTTTTCTCTTACTCTTCCAGCTATTATTCCAGCTATACTTTCATGAACATCTTCCAAATATACAACTAAAACTTTATCTTTAGCCATGTTATTATTTTCTATAATTTCTATAGCTTGCTCTAATCCTATTCTTGTTAATTCTTGTCTTTCCTTATTTAACTCATTAAGCTTTTGTGCTAATTCTTTAGCTTCTGCTTCATCCTGAGTTATTAACATCTTCAATGCCCATTCAGCTTGTTCAAGTCTTCCAGATGCATTTATTGAAGGCCCAATAACAAATCCTAATGAATATGCTGTTACTTCTTTTCCCTCTAATCCTGTTTCTTTAAATAACGCTTTTAAACCAATATTGCTTGTATTATTAATTCTCTTTAATCCTTCTTTAACAATTATTCTATTTTCCGAAACTAAATCTACAACATCACATACAGTGGCAATTGCAACATATTGTATTAAATCATATAGTTCTTCTTTATTAATATTAAATTCTTCATAAAGACACTCAATAAATTTATATGCAACACCTGCTCCACATATTTTGTCAAATTCATATTTGCATTCTTCTTGCTTAGGATTTATTACATAATTAGCATTAGGTACTATATAAGTTCTAATTCCCTCTTCTTCAATAAAAGGAACATCATGATGATCTGTTATTATAACCTTTATCCCCAATTCCCTAGCTAATTTTACTTGTTCTATAGCCGCAATTCCATTATCACAAGTAATTATAATATCAACCTTATCTTCACTAGCTTTTCTTATTATACTTTCATTTATTCCATATCCTTCTTTAATTCTGTCTGGAATATGAAAGTTAACATTTCCCCCACACCTTTTAATTGCTGTATAAAGTATATAGGTACTAATAACTCCATCGACATCATAATCACCAACAATTAATATTTTTTCATTGTTTTTTATGCTGTTTTTCATTAATTGAACAGCTCCATCCATTCCATACATCCCTTTCGGGCTATAAAAATCTCTTATAGATGATGTTAAAAACTCTTTTGCTGATTTTATATTATATATTTCCCTATTAACTAAAAGCTTAGCTACAGTCTGGCTAATTCCCAATTGCTTTGCAAAGCCTTCTGTATCAAACTTAACATTTCTAACCATCCATTTTTCCAAAAAATCACCCCACTAATTTAATTAATAATAATAAATGGCAAATGCCAAATTATATTTTAAGAAACTAAAAAGTAGCTTCTCTCTTAACTTGTCATTTGCCATTTTAAACTTCCTATTCGAATAACATTGCTTTTTTAATTTGCTCAACTTTTTCTGGTAAAATATTATTTAATATTTCAAAAGCAAATGGAATGGCTGAAGCTGGTCCTCTACCAGTTATAACATTTCCATCTACTACTACAAGTTCTTCTTTATAGTTACATCCTATAAGTTGATCTTCAAATCCTGGATAACATGTAGCATTTTTACCATTAACAATTCCTAACTTTCCTAAAGTAATAGGTCCTGCACAAATTGCAGCTACAATTTTACCTTCTTGATAAAACTTACCTACTACTTCATTTACTTTTTCATCATCTCTTAAATTAACAGCTCCTGGCATTCCACCTGGCAATACTACTACATCATAACTATTAATTTCTTCACTTAAAATCTTATCTGCCTTAATAGTTATTGAATGAGAACTAGTTACTTCAATTCCTTTAGTACCAAATGTACTACATTCAACTCCAGCTCTTCTCATAATATCAACTGTTGTTAAGGCTTCAATTGTTTCAAACCCCTCTGCTAATAAAACTGCAACCTTCATTTTATACACTCCCTTTTTTTATATGTTAAACTTTATTTTTAATTAAGCAAATCTTATTTCAGTAATTTCATCATCAAAGTTAACTAACATAATATTAGTTCCTCTTCCAGCTCTGTTTTGTACTCTTATATCTCTTATTAAAACTACCTTTTCTTCTCTATTTTTTGTTGATAAAACAAACCCTTCACTATTGTCTACATCAATAGCTATTTCACTACTTTCACTTGAAACTCTTTTTATGATTTTTCCTGAAATAACTTCATCATCTTCTTTTAAGCTTATTCCTGTAACTCCTGAAGCAACTCTTCCCATAGTGTTAACACTTTCGCCTTGGAATCTTATAGCCATACCTTTTTTACTTATTAATAATATTTCATTTAAATTGTCTACTTCTATGTTTACAGATATTACTTCATCATTTTCATATTTAAACTTATATGCTTGCCACATTGAATAATTTCCATCATATTCTTTAAGTGACGTCTTTTTTATCATACCCTTTTTAGTGAAGAAATACACTAAATTATTTTCATCAAAATTCTTAATAGAATATACATCTACTATTTTTTCTTTCTTAGAATATCCTTCTATTATATTTTGTAAGCTTACTTCTTCTTTCATTACATTTGTAATTAAGAATGTAGGAACCTTATATACATTTCCTCTATTAGTAAATAATAATAATGTACTTGCAGAATCAGTATTTACCTTTAATCTATCACTTGATTTTGCTCTTGAAAAACCTTTTAAAGTTCCTTTTGATGTTACTCCAACGCTAAAAGTAACAAATTCATATTCATCAATATATTTAACATTTATTACTTCATCATTTTCTATTAAGTTAAATAGTTGAGTTCCCATTATATTTCTTGGAGTATCTTCTAATATAGGTAGCTCTAAGCTAAACTTTAATCCTAGCTTAGTTTCTACTTTTAAGAAATCCTTCTTTTCTTCATCTTCTAATAATATTACATCAATTACAGCTTCATCTTCTTTTAATTTTAATGCTTGAATCTTGCTATAATTAGTTTGGAATTTATCTAAAGAGCTTTTCTTAATTATACCCTTATTAGTTATAAATTGAATACTCTTTCTTCCATCTAAAATTTGAACTGATATAGCCTCTACTATATTTTCTTCTTCTAAATTTAAAGTTTTAATTATAGAGTCTATTCTTTCCCCTTTTTCTTTCCACTTTCCTTCTGGAATATTTATACCTTTAGTTTGATACATATTTCCCTTGTCAGTGAATAAAAGAATATTTTCTGTAGTATTAGACTTAATTAAATATTTAAGCTCATCGCCTTCTCTATAATCTATATCCTCAGCCTTAGCATTAGATCTTTGATAAGTTCTAACTGGAATTCTTTTGATAAATCCATCCTTAGAAAGAGTTATCATAACCTCTTCAACTACTATAAGCTCTTCTAAATCAATTTTAGCTTCACTATCATCTTCAACTATCATAGTTCTTCTTGGATTTCTATACTTATCAGTTATTTCTTTTAATTCATTTTTTACTACCTTTAAAAGTTCACTTTCATGGGATAATATTTTCTTTAATCTCTTTATAGTCTTTTCAAGTTCTGCATACTCTTTTTGGAATACCTTAATTTCAAGGCCTGTTAATCTATACAGCATAAGTTCTAATATTGCTTCTGCTTGAATTTCAGTAAATCCAAACTTTTCAATTAAGTTTAATCCTGCATCTTTTTTAGATTTTGACTCTCTAATAGTTTTAATAACTTCATCTAAAACATCTATTGCTTTTATAAACCCTTCAACTATATGGAATCTCTTCTCTGCAATTGCAAGCTCTTTAATACTTCTTCTTGTAACTATATCTTTTTGATGATTAACATAATGAGTAATTATAGTCTTAAGTCCCATAGTTTGTGGCTTACCATTCGCAAGTGCCACCATATTAAATCCTATGTTACATTGTAAGTCTGTTTTCTTGAAAAGATATTTTAAAATTTTATCTGCAGTATCTCTATCAGCTGCTTTTTTAAGCTCAACAACTGCTCTAATACCAGTTCTATCTGATTCATCTCTAATATCTGTAATTGCTTCTAATGCCTTTTGATGTCTTTTGTCACCAGTCATCTCAGATATAGTTTGAAGAATTTTAGATTTATTTCTTCTATACGGGAATTCTGTAATTACAATTCCCCATCTTCCATTCTCAAGCTTTTCTATATTAGTTTTTGCTCTTAATGTAACTTTACCCTCTCCAGTTTCATAAGCTGATAATAAAGAGTTTTTTCCTATTAAAACTCCACCTGTAGGTAAGTCTGGAGCCTTGATATATTCCATTAATTCTTTAGTTGTTATTTCTGGATTATCTATATATGCAAGTACACCATCAGTAACTTCTCCTAAATTATGTGGCGGAATATTAGTAGCAAGTCCAACAGCAATTCCGAATGTTCCATTAACTAAAAGATTTGGATATCTTGCCGGTAGTACTTTTGGCTCCATTTCACTATCAGAGTAGTTTGGAACCATTTCTACTGTTTCTTTATCTATATCTCTAAGCATTTCCATAGCAATTTTAGAAAGTCTTGCTTCGGTATAACGCATTGCTGCTGCTCCATCACCATCCATAGAACCAAAATTTCCATGTCCATCAAAAAGTGGTTCTCTGGTTGAGAAATCTTGAGCCATAAGTACCATTGCATCATAAACCGATGAATCTCCATGTGGATGGAACTTACCTAGTACATCCCCAACTATTCTTGCTGATTTATAATATGGTCTATCTGGAAAAGCTTTTAATAGATATGCACCATAAAGTATTCTTCTATGAACAGGCTTTAAACCATCTCTTACATCAGGAAGAGCTCTATCCTTTGCAACTTCTACTGCATATGGAAGATAGTTGTCTGGCATAGCCTCTTCAAGAGGTATTCTTAAAATATTATTGTCTCTTGGAATGTCATGTCCCTTCTTAGCCATAATTTAGCTCCTTTCCTAATTAAAACTCTGCATATTTGTACATATAATTTTTTCTTGGTTCAACTACATCACCCATTAAAAGTGATACCATCTTTTCAGCTTTAGCTGCATCTTCTATAGTAACTTGGAAAAGAGTTCTTGTTTCTGGATTTAAAGTTGTATCCCAAAGTTGGTCTGGATTCATTTCACCAAGACCCTTGTATCTTTGAATTAAAGCACCCTTACCTATTTCTTTCTTAACATTTTCTAATTCTTCATCACTATATGCATATTTTGATACTTCTTTACCCTTAACTACTTTATAAACTTTATATAAAGGTGGTTGTGCTAAATAAAGATGCCCATTTGCAATTAATGGTCTCATATATCTATAAATATACGTCATCCATAAAGTTCTAATGTGGTATCCATCAACATCAGCATCACTCATAATAATTATTTTGTTATATTTTAAATCTTCTTCTTTGTAATTATCTAAAGTTCCTGTACCTATTGCTGTATTAAATATTTTTAATTCTTCAGATGCTAGTACATTTTCAAGTTTTTGCTTTTCTGTATTCATTATCTTACCCTTTGAAGGCATTATCGTTTGGAATCTTCTATCTCTAGCTTGCTTCGCAGAACCTCCAGCAGAATCTCCCTCAACTACGATAAATTCATTGACAGTATTGTCTTTTAATGTACATACTGCAACCTTACCAGCAAGTGGTGCAGTTCCTTTACCTATTTTTTTCTTTTCAGCTTCATTTATCTTTTTAATTTTTTCTCTTCTTTGAGCTGCTGCTAGTGCATTATTTATAAGGCTTGTTGCAACTTCTTTATTATCTTCTATCCATTCACAAAGCTTTGTATATGCTAAGTCATTCATAATAGTGTATGCTTCTGAACTACCTAACTTAGTTTTAGTTTGACCTTCAAATACAGCATTAGTAATTTTAATTCTAACTATTGCTGTCATACCTTCTCTTAAGTCATCACCTTCAAACTCTTTATCTTTTTCTTTAACAAGGCCTAGTTTTTTTGCCCATTCTTTAAATGCTCTTGTCATACCAGTTTTAAATCCTGATTCATGAGTTCCGGCTTCTGTAGTTGGAATATTATTAACATAACTTGCAATATATTCAGTAGTTGAATCTGTAAATTGCATACAAACTTCACCATACATTGAAATATTATTTATTGATCTTTCCCCTTCAAATAAAATAGGACTTTGATGAATAGTAGTTTTACTTTCATTTAAATAATCTATAAAGTCAAGTAAACCTCTTTCTGAATAATATTCTTTACGTACTTCTTCATCTTTTCTTCTATCTATAAGTTCAAGACGTATTCCTTTATTTTGGAATGCAAGCTCTTGTAATCTCTCATCTATTATGTCAAATTTAAAATCAGTTGTTGAAAAAATTTCTCCATCTGGTTTAAATGTAACTTTAGTTCCTGTATCCTTACAATCACCTATAACTTCTAATGCCGTAACTGCCGTTCCTGGCATATCCTTTTTAAGTTCTTTGTCAAAAGCAAACTCGAATCTTTGCTTGTAAATTTTCCCATTTTGATGAACTTCAACTTCTAACCACTTAGAAAGAGCATTAACTACAGCTGCACCAACTCCGTGAAGTCCACCTGATGTCTTATAATTTTTATTATCAAATTTACCACCTGTATGTAATTCAGTAAATACCATTTCCACCCCGGACTTCTTTTTCACCGGATGTATCCCTGTAGGTATTCCTCTTCCATTATCAATTACAGTAACACTTTTATCTTTATTTATAATTATAGTTGCTTTATCCCCAAATCCATTAGATATCTCATCTATAGAATTATCCAATATTTCCCATATACAGTGATGTAAGCCTTTTGTTCCTGTAGACCCAATATACATTCCCGGTCTAACTCTAACTGGCTCAAGCTTCTCTAACGATGTCAAATCCGTTACATCATATCTATTATTAATTTCTTTGTTCATATAAACCTCCAAAATTATAACCTATTCACATTTAAGTAATAATTTAGATATATTATATATTCTTATAATATCAAAATCAAACTAATGTTCTAAATTTATTAACTTTTTAATTCTATCATAAAATTTTGTTTATTTACAATTTTGTTTTACACTAATATTTAAATCTCTTATTTTTTATGACATTTATTCTATAATCTATTCTTTATTAAGAAGTCATCATTTCAAAACAATTTGTTTCATAGCTATTTATATTGTATTAAAACTATACTTTATTTTAATCCTATTAATATCTTATCCCTATTATTTAAATTTACAAAGTATTTTGCTTGAACAATTTCATTTTATTTCAATATTTCCGATATATTAGCTAATTAATATGTGCTGAATATTCCTTAATTAACAAAATAAAAAATCAAATTATTTTGTATCTCTATAAACTACAAAACAATTTGATTTTTATAATAAAAATCTTATTTTTAATACCTTTATATAATGGCAACTAGTTATTAAATTTAATTTATAACTATATTGTCTGTTTATGAATTATAAATTATTAAACAATTCCTTGTGCCATCATTGCTTGTGCAACTTTATTAAATCCTGCAATATTTGCTCCCATTAATATATTTCCTTCATGTCCATATTCTTTTGCTGCAGCTGCTGAATTATTATAAATATTAATCATAATATTTTTTAGTTTAGCATCTACTTCTTCAAAAGTCCAAGACATTCTCATACTATTTTGAGACATTTCTAATGCTGAACAAGCAACTCCACCAGCATTTGCAGCTTTAGCTGGTCCAAATAATACTCCATTACTTTGAAATACTTCAATTGCTTCTAAAGTACTTGGCATATTAGCACCTTCAGCAACTACTTTAGTTCCATTTTGAACTAAAATCTTAGCTGAATTTTCATCTATTTCACCTTGAGTTGCACATGGAAGAGCAACATCACACTTAATATTCCATATTCCCCTGCATCCATCAAAATATTTAGCAGTCGGTACGTAATCTAAGTACTCCTTTATTCTTCCTCTTTTTACTTCTTTAATTTCTTTTACTGCCTCAAGATTAATTCCATTCTCATCATAAATATATCCATTTGAATCACTTAAAGCAACTACCTTTGCTCCTAATTCTACTGCTTTTTGAGTTGCATATATAGCAACATTTCCTGAACCAGATATTACTACAGTTTTTTCTTCTAAAGTTAAGTTATTAGCCTTCATCATTTCTTCTGTGAAATAAACTAACCCATACCCAGTAGCTTCTGTTCTAGTTAAGCTACCACCATAAGTTAATCCCTTTCCTGTTAAAACACCTTGGTCATTTGCATTCCTAATTTTTTTATAATATCCATACATATAACCAATTTCTTTACCACCAACACCAATATCTCCTGCTGGTATATCTGTATCTAAACCTATATGTTTACATAATTCAGCCATAAAACTTTGACAGAATCTCATTATTTCTCTATTTGATTTTCCTTTAGGATCAAAATCTGATCCACCCTTACCTCCTCCAATTGGAAGACCAGTTAAAGAATTTTTAAAAATTTGTTCAAATCCTAAAAATTTCACAATACTTGCATTAACTGTTGGATGGAATCTAAGCCCCCCCTTATAAGGCCCTATAGCACTATTAAATTGAATTCTATAACCTCTATTTACTTGAACTCTTCCTTTATCATCAACCCATGGAACCCTAAACATTATTTGTCTTTCTGGTTCAACTATTCTTTCTAGAATTCCTTCTTCAATATATTCTGGATGCTTATCAAAGACTGGTATTAAAGAAAGTGCTACTTCCTTTACTGCATCTAAAAACTCTATTTCATTTGTGTTTCTTTTTTCAACTTGCTCTAATACGCTTAAAACATATTCTTTTCCTGTCATATTTCTGCCCCCTTTATTTTCAAAAAACTTTGATTATATTACCAATTATTATATTACCCTATTTATAAATTCTTTTCCATATAAAGATATAATTTATTTTTAAGTTACGTTATAATTTAATACAATCTATAAATAATGGAAATGTTTCAAAACTATAATTCACTAATTGTTCTTGAGATTTCCCAAGCAAAAAATCACATAGCAAAATTAAAGTAAAATCAATTAAATGACCACTTAATTATTACCATGTGATTTTATCATATCTGCTTGTATAAATTAATTTTCTTAAAGTATACACTATATTTTTAAACTTAGATATATTAAAGACATCCTATTTTATTTCATATTACTTTTATTTTTGTATTAATTCATTTATTAAAAGACATACATTTTTTGTTGAATCATTCTTATCAAAAGATTTACAAGCTTCTTTCATATTTTCAAGTTTATTTTTATCATCTAATAATTCTATAATTGCTTTTCTACAGCTATCTCCATCTTTAATTTTAACAGCCATATTATGTTTTAATAAAAATTCTGCATTTTCCTCTTCTTGACCTGGAATTGCATCAAATATTGCCATTGGTATATTACAAGCTAATGCTTCTGTTACAGTTAATCCACCTGGTTTAGTTATTATTATATCTGAAGCTTGCATAAATTTATTAATTTCATTAGTAAAATATATAAGTTTTGTTTTTTTAGGACTATCGCATACTATTTCTTCGAAATGATCATATAACTTTTGATTTTTTCCTGTAATTAATATTATTTGAAATTCTTTATCTATATCTATAATATTCTTATAAACATCAAAAACATTGTTCACACCAAAACTACCAGCCATCATTAAAATAGTTGGTAAGTTTTTATCTAAATTTATTTCTTCAAGAACTGATTGCTTTTCCTTTTCTTCAAAAAATACCTCATCTACTGGAATACCATATGGATATATAATATCCTTTTTAACACCTTGAGTAACCATTTTTCCAACCATATCATCATTAGCAACTATATAAGCATCAACTTTATCATTTATCCAAGTTTTATGTGGAGCATAATCTGTCATTATACAAATAAGAGGAATACTAATTTTCTCTTTTTCTTTTAATCTTGATACCATTTCTGTTGGAAATGGATGTGTAGTAATGATTACATCTGGTTTAAATTCGTCAATTAGTGGTAATAATTTTTTTGAAAAAATATTATTTAACCTAGTTACAAAATTAGTTAATTTATGTTCCTTATTTGTTAAGTCATATATTTTCCCATATAATCTCGGTGTTTTTGTAGCTAAATAAACATAACCATTTGTAATTGTTTTGTTTAATATAGGATTTATATATAATAAGCTATCTACTATTTTTACGTTTATTTCTTTATCTTGTTGTTTCATATACCCTTCAATTGCCCTAGACGCCCTCATATGTCCGCCACCAGTAGAAGCTGACAAAATAAGTATGTTCATTAATAAAACCCCCTGCCTTTTTTCCTACAAATTATTTTCACTAATTATCAAATTTTTTATTAAGTTTAACGCACTATAAAATAAACAGTACTAAATCCACAAGTTAATCCAAGTATTCCACCAAATAAAACATCTGATGGATAATGAACCTTTAAATATAATCTTGAAAATGCTATTAAAGTTGCTATAGGACTTATTATCAATCCTATTTTACTATTCATTTGCATAAATACAGCTAATGCTGCAAAAGATGATGCCGTATGCCCTGATGGAAAAGAATATGTTATTGGCTTTGTTATCAAAAGTTCCTGATCTGTATAAAAAAAAGGTCTTTTCCTCTTAACTATGTTTTTAATAATACCCTCGCCAATTATTGTAGTTATAATTAATGAGACTATAACCTCAACTCCCATTATTCTATAATCAATTTTACAAATAAGCAATATAGAAATTATAATCCATATCACTCCTAAATTACCCAACGATGTTATAATAGGCATAATTTTATCAAACATTTTATTTTTTAAGTGATTTTCTATATAATTTAATAATTTTATATCAATATGTTTTAAATATCCTATCATCCATTCCTCCTATAGGTTAGCTATTTAAATATTACCCCTTATAACCTTTATTATATTACATTATACATATAAATAATTAATTTTTTATTAATTTAAAACTAAAACATTTCTTAAGATTTTCTTATTATAAAAAAAAAGCAAAAATAATTATAAAATTTATTTTTGCCTTTTTCTTCTTATTTAATTCTTCATATCATCTACTATTTTTTCGATAAATTTAATTTTTTTGCCTTTTATATATAGATATAAAGGTATATTGGCGATAATCCCCATCAAACTTCCACATATAATATCCCACATTGTATCATCTAAGCTATTATTTTGTGAAGTAAAGCCAAACAATTTATCTGTACTAAACTCCCATATTTCCCATACTGCTGCACTAGCAATTGCAAATATAATAGAAAATACTATAGGCATATATTTTCTATAATTATTTTTATCTGTACCATTGACCATATGTAAAAATAATATATATCCGATAAGCCCTATAATTAATCCTGATAATAAATGCAATATTTTATCATAAAATGGTATTATCAAATAAAAATCTAATATACTACCTAAATACATTGCTGCTACTACAAATGAATAGATTAAATAAAAACTTATTCTTGATTTTCTCAAAAATGTCTTCTTGTATACAAAATACACAACCCATAAAGTAACAGCCATTAATATTATTCTAAAAGCTTTCTCCCCATTTGAAAATACATAATTGCATATTAAAGAGATAAGTAAAATACCCATAGAGATTAAATTTATAAATAATGCTTTATCTTTTTTTAAATTCATAATAAGCTCCTCTTAATTATTTAATTTTTTATTTTTCACTAAAAGCGCTATTATTCCCCCTGCTACTAGTCCACCTATATGACCAGCATTGTCTATATTACTTATTGTTACCCCTATAAATATATTTATGATAACTACTTTAAATAAATTTATAACATAATTCTTTCCTATCCTATGTCTATTTTTAACTCCAAATACAAGCATTGCCCCAAAAAGACCAAATATAGCTCCTGAAGCACCAACAGAAATTGAATTTGGACTAAATATATAGCTAAAAATACTTCCACCTAATGCTGAAAATAAATATATTAATATATATTTTATCTTCCCATAAGCAAATTCAACTTCTGAACCTATTATTTTTAAAGCGTACATATTAAATGCTATATGTGCAAGTCCTCCATGTAAGAATGTACAAGTAATCAATCTCCAAACTTGTCCATGATTGATTAATTCATTAACTTTAGCTCCCATTATAACTAACGTATAAATATCGATATCATATATATTTTTAGATACAATAATTGTAATTATAAAGATCAATATATTTATAATTATTAATGAGTATGTCACTATATTATCTTTAAAAGAGTTCCTTTTTACTTCATTTTTCTTTTTAATATGCTCTGCTATATTAGCAAGTGGTTTACAGCTTTCATCACTGTAAACTACTTGCATTTTATTTGATAAATATATGGCTTTATTATATGGTCTTACTGTAAAGCCATAATAGTTTTCTTTATCTGTGCATATAAGCACATTAACTGTAGCTGTTTTCGAAAAATTTTCATTTAAATAGTTATTTGCCTCACTATATGCATAATCACAATATGTGTCATCTGATACTACAACTGCATAAATAAAAGTTTCTTTTTCTAATATAGCTACCCAACTTTTCTTTCCTAAAAAATCACTATAATAATCTTTAATATAAAACCCTAATTGGCTTGTAAGCACATTAAATATTTCTTTTTCAAAGCTTTTCATTTTTTATATTTCTTTCTCTAGCATATCTAATAACTCATTAAACCTATCAATAGTTGCTTCTAGAGGTTTAGATGTAGTCATATCTACTCCGGCTTTCTTTAAAATTTCTATTGGATAATCACTTCCACCACTCTTTAAGAATCCAACATATTTTTCTACAGCATTTGGTTCCTTTTCTAAGATACTCTTTGCAAAAGCAGATGCAGCTGCATATCCAGTTGCATATTGATATACATAGAAATCGCTATAGAAATGTGGTATTCTTGCCCATTCAACATCTATCTCTGAATCTACTACCATTTCTGGTCCAAAGTATTTAACATTTAATTCATGCCATTTAGCATTATAATCTTCTGCAGTTAATGGAATACCTTTTTCAAAGCTTTCATGAGTATAAAGTTCAAATTCTGCAAACATTAATTGCCTAAATACTGTAGTTCTTATTTGCTCTAATTCTTGGTTTATTAAATAAAGCTTCTTCTTTTTATCAGTTTCTTTATTTATTAAATGATGAATAAGTAGTGCTTCATTTGTAGTTGATGCTACTTCTGCACAGAATAAAGTATATCCAGCATAGTAATAGCTTTGTTCTTTTCTTGAATAATAAGAATGAATTGAGTGACCCATTTCATGTACTAAAGTTGATACATCATTAAGCTCATAGTTATAATTTAATAAAACGTATGGCTTAGTATCATATCCACCCCATGAATATGCTCCACCTCTCTTACCTTTATTTATATACTTATCTATCCATCCATCATTTATTCCTTCTTGGAATATATTTAAATATTCTTCACCTAACGGATTTAATCCTTCTATTGACATCTTTACTGCTTCATCAAACTCTACACGTTCCTTAGGTATTTCAATAACTGGAACATATAAATCATACATGTGCATTTCATCTAATCCCAATAATTTCTTTTTTAATGCTACATATCTATGAAGTGAATTTAAATTATCATCAATAGTTTTTACAGCATTAGTATAAACTTCTACTGGAATATCATTTGGTTTTAATGATGCTTCTAAAGCACTATTATAGTTTCTAACTTTAGCACCAAAATTAAATACTTTTATTGAACTTGAAAGTGTTGTTGCTAAAGTATTTTCAAAAGATTTGTATTCCCCAAATAATCTTTCAAAGGCAGCTTTTCTAACATTTCTGTCCTTAGATTTTATAAATGCAGAATAATTACCTTCAGTTAATTCAACTTCTTCTCCATCTTCATCTTTAATATTTCCAAATTTCATATCAGCATTTGTCATAATGTTGTGTATAGATGATGGTGCATCTAAGCAATCTGAAGCTGCTGCAAGTAATTCCTCTTCCTTTTTGCTTAATACATGTGGCTTTTCCTTTAAAATATTTTCAAGTAAGAACTTATAAGGTTTAAGTCCTTCTAATTCCTCCATTTGTTTTTCTATAGTTCCATCTGGAAGTGCTAATATTTCTGGTACAACATATGCAGTATAAGTTGCATATTCTGCCATATAAGCATCTATCTTATTCATCATTGCTTGATATTTAGTATTTGATGTATCTTCATCACTTCTTAAGTGAGCATAAACATAAATTTTTTCAGCTTTTCTAGATACTTTTTCATTAAATTCAAAGTATTTTATTAGGTCTTCACCATTACCTAACTTACCTTCAAATTCTTTAAGCTTTGGAGCCTCTTCTTTCAACTCTTTATATTCTTTTTCCCAAACTTCATCATTAGAATAAATTTCATTAACAGCCCATTTATCTAATGTATTAATTTCCTCTCTTTTCTTTAAAACCTTACTTTCCATAGTAACATATATGGTCTATCTATATAGACCTCTCCTTTCTATTTATATTCTTCTTCTTTTTCTTTAATATCATTAAAAGCTTTTTCCATAGCCTCTTCTATTAATTCAATACAAAGACTTAACTTTTCATTTATATATTCGTAATCATCTTCATATTTAAATTTAACTAAAAACGTTGGATTATATTCATCTTCTACTTCTTCAATAGAAAATCCTTCGTTTTCAAATAGTTCTAAATTAAAAACATCATATATTGCATTGTATTCCCATTCTTCCACATCTTTATTTGTATCAAATTGTATATGAACAGTATCTCCTTTAACATAAAAGTTTTTAATATATTCTGCTCCCTCTGAAACTTTATAGCTACCTATCTCTTTAGTTATAAATCCCGTTTCCTTGTCCCTCTCCATTAATATTAAGCTTGAAAAATCCATAATAATATTCTCCTTTGTTTATAAAATTTATCCATATACACCTTTTTATTGGTAAAAGATGTTTACTTCTTAATTATAAGTTTACTCTTTAAAATATACAATATACACTTTAGTTATTTACATATTATGTAAATAAAAGTTATAATATTGTTATAGTTAAAAAATGGATAATAAATTGATTAATACGGAGGTTAAAATATGCCAACTAATAAGAAAAACACTTATAGAGTTAATAAAAAAAGATTTATTCCATTTATCTTAATTTTATTTTTTTGCTTATTTTTTTTAATTATGGCAGGGAAAAATATTTATGTGGCTACCAAATGTAAAAATGCTTTATATGCTATCGATTATTATATAACTAATTGCAAAGATACATCACTACGTCTTGTTAAAGTTGAAAGTTTATCAGTTGTAGAAAGTACTGATGGTGAACTTATAATTGATGCCTATGGTATTAGTTATTCAAAACCATATTTAAAAATTAATGTACTTGGAACATTTAAAAAGGATTCTAATGGAAGATGGGAAATGACTGATATTAATCTTAAAGCTGATGATGAAGAAATCACTAATATAAATTAAAAAGCTACTCTGAAACTAGCAAAAGCTATTTCATAGTAGCATTTTTTATTTTATTGTTCTATTTAGTATAGACTTCAAGAAAAGGGTCAAATCCAACTTTTTTTAATTCATCAACTCTTACTTGTGCATTAACCTTATTTCCAAAACTACCACAAACAACTCTATAATAAGTTTTAGAATTTATAATTTTAGTTGTAATAAAAGAATCAAACCCTGCCTTTTTAACTTCTACAAGCCTATTTTCAGCATTTACTTCCTCTATAAAGCTTCCAACAATAACTCTATAATATTGATTTATTATTGGCGCGGTATTAATAGAAGTTCCTGATATACTTGCTATATATTTAGCTACCAAAAGACCTATACCATCAATGTTAGAATTTATTTTACTTTCATCAGAACTATCTATAAATCCAACCTCTAAAATTGCTAAAGAAATTCCCCTCGACCAAGCATCTCTTATTTCTTTATAATAATCTGTATATACTAACAGTTGACCATTCGTTCTTTTATATGAATTACCAGTATTATAATCTCTAGATTTTACGCCTCTATTTGGTATACCTAATAATTGTGATATGTCATTTATAATTGTAAAATCATCAGTTAGAACCTTCTCATTACAAGGAACCCAAATTTCTGTACCTGTACCACCACCTGCATTTATATGAACTGTCATACCCGCCTTTACACTATAAGTATTTCCTGCTAAATCTAAGTCATTAAAATTACTTTCATCATAATGAATAACTAAATTTGTTCTTTCTAAATACTTTTTAGCAGCTGTAGTTATTGCTTTTGCTAAATCATACTCTCTTAATCCTCCACTAATTGCTCCTGGATCAAAAGCTCCTGTAACTTCACTAGTTCCATGACCTGTAAATAGAAATGTATCATAGGTTGTCATAAAATCCCCTCCTAATATATTATATTATGTTAAAGTTCCATACTAGTTACTTAATGTTTTTAAATACTGTATAAACCTTTTATCACCTATAATATATGTATCTTTCTAATTCTTTAAGGATTTTACGCTTTTATTATTTTATCTAATGATTTAACTAAAACTGTTATTAGTTTAAGTTAGAATCAAATTCTCTACTCAAATTCCACGTATGATAATTATTGCCTTCTTTTGAGTGATTTTCTTCAAAATCTTCAATTTCCACCTTGAAACTCTCACTATTATCTAACTCTATATTAACAGTATCATCTTCATTAAAAATAATATCTGTTACTTCGCCAATAGCTATGCTTTCACTTCCATAATAAAAAGTTACACCTAATTCTAATAACGTATCATAAATTTCTCTTAATTTTTCACTTTTTTCTTTAGTCATATTATTCTCCTTATACTATTAGCTTAAAAAATATTATATTGAAAGCCGTTCCTTTTCCAATATCATTCCTTACATTGTAAAACTTCTTTGTCTTTAGTAATAACTATTCTTATACATCTATTTACTTATATTTTACTGATTTATAAATATAAAATCCAATACTAAAAAATAAAATTAACATGGATATAGGTAAAAATGCTATTGATAATTCCTTACCACTATTATTCATTGAAGCTCCTATATTCATTTGAATATAAAAAAATATACTTACTATCTCAATATTCATAACTCTAATGAAGGTTGTTGCCATTGAATATTGCCTTTCCTTATTTCTTGGAGTTATTTCAATAGCATAATTATAAATTTCAGGATATTTAGCTAATATCGCCAAACCTATATACATTATCACTGTTATAGGTAATGATATAAATAATGTATTTTTAGAACCATATCCATCTACTTCACCATTAAAATCAAAATGAGTTGGTACAATATCTGGAGCTTTTCCCCAATATATAAATGTCATAATTATTAATGCAGCAATTATTAATATTCCGATAACATCTAAAATTTTATTAACTTTTGCATATATTCCTGTACTTTTCCATCTGTCCATAACCTTTCACCTCATAATCCTTATATTTATATTATATTAGTTGTTCATAAATCGAGTAGGAGGAAAATAATTATTTTATTTTCCGTCCTCTCACACCACCGTGCGTACCGGTCTGGTACACGGCGG